>CAZYFL010000114.1:0-7088 GCA_964646805.1 uncultured Elusimicrobiaceae bacterium
AGGAATCTGCAAAGATCATAGGTATGGCCGCTTTATCTAACCTTCCCCCACAAGGAGGGAAGGAATGTGTCATTGCGAGCCGAAGCCCCGCCCATGCCGCATGGGCGGGACGAAGGCGAAGCAACCTGTAAACACCTGCACTGTTTTGTCTAAAATTCGGCACCGGCGCCCTTATGCTGAAATTTCAGAAAAAAATACCCCCCCCTTGACAAAACGGACACCAGATATTATACTTTCACTGTAGTGTGAAAATTGGCTATACAGTGAAAGTTACTATGAGAAAACAGACCGTTATCCTTGACCGGGCAGATTCCAGGTTGCGACAGGTTTTTGAGCCCATGGGATTATCTGTTTCGCAAAGGCCAATGCGCATTTCCAGGAAGAGTTTTTGGGATCGTGTTTATTACGCTGATTCCAGGGGCTTACAAGGATTATCGCTGGAGATGGGGCTTTGCGCCAGGCCGACGGCAGAGCCGCGCCGTATTTACGAATTAATCGGACAGATTCAACTTCTGAATGCTGATGACAAGAAGGTTCATCCGCTATTTTTCTCTCCGTATATAGGAGAGCGAACTGCTCAATTATGCCGCCAGGCGGGGATTGGCTATTTCGACGAAACAGGAAATTGTTGGATCAGTTATAAGACCATCCTGATTTCCCAATACTCCAATGTTAAACCGCCTGCCCCACGCCGCAAAAGCCGGCAGCTATTTGCGCCCAAGTCCATGCGGATTATCCGCGCCTTATTATCTCAACCCCTGAAAGGATGGCACCAAAGCGAGCTTGCCAAAGAAATAAAAATCAGCCTGGGCTTAGTCAGCCGGATTATCCGGCGACTACTGGAGGGCGCATTCCTGACGCTCGTAAATGGACGTGTTTACCTGAAAGACAGGAAAGCTCTCCTGGATGAGTGGGTCAAAGCGGAGGATTTACAAAACAATCCGGCTATCGAATATTATGCAGCCGAGCCGTTGCCGCAGTTTGAACAGCGTCTGGATGAGTTAAGCAGGAAAGAAAATTTCCAGTACTCTTTGACAATGTTTGCGGGGGCCAGGTATAGAGCCCCCTTCGTCCGTATAAACAGGCTTCATGCTTATGTCCAGGGAGATATCGCTGCTGTCGCACATAGTCTTGGGCTCAAGGCGGTTTCTTCAGGTGGAAATGTGTTACTCATCCCCGCTCCGGATGAAGGGGTGTTTTATGGAAACTCGCGTATTCATGACCGTAACATCGTTTCCGACGTACAACTGTATGTGGATCTGAAAAATGCGCATGGGCGCGGTGAAGAGCAGGCGGAGGCCGTTGCAGAGCGATGCCTTCAACCCATTATGGTTAAGCGCACTATTGAACAGGAAGCGAAACTTCATGAATTTCTGCGCTTGCGCGATCAAGGTGGTTCACTGCTCCGTTCCGGAGATGCTGTCGCGGCGGCAAATACTCTAACTTCAGCCTGGGACATACTGGAGAGTCTATCTCAGGCCGACAAGGGCGGAGAACGGAATATCCTGCGATTTAATCTCTGGCTGGCACGTCTGGAGGCGGCTTTCAAGGGCGAGGATCGCCGTAGACTTGAGGAAGCCGATATACTTTTCCCAACTGAGCAGGATGTCCTAAATGCGCAAGCAGAACCTTCATACAGCAGGGGTTGGGTAATGTACGGTTTGATGCTCAGGGCGGCCTTGCAAGCCAAATGGTTCGAAAAGAAAGAAGCGCGCCAAGAGGCCAGAAATAATTTCCAGAACCTCTTCGGCATCGTGACAAGTCCTTGTAGCGAAAACTCAACTGATATCAAACCCAAGGCTGAAGAAATTAAAAAGTGGCTGGCATTATGATGAACAAGAGCGAATATCATTCGGAGGAAACACAGGCGGCCCTCTCAGTTATGGCTGAGTTGCTGACTTACCTGGGCGCCTACCGCGAGAATATTGTCGTTATCGGCGGCTGGGTTCCATTCTTTCTGACGCAGGACGCGGCACTTGACGAGCCCCATGTCGGCTCTCTGGACGTGGATTTGGTGTTGAATGCTTCTAAGATATCGGATACGGCGTATACTCACATCGAAGAGATTCTGAAGAAGCGAAATTTCAGGCATCGGCTCGATAGTAAAGGCAATCCGATACCGCACAGTTATATTCGGCAAGTCAAAAATGCCGTCGGTCAAGAATTGGACGTTCAGGTGGATTTTCTGGCCCCGGAGTACGGCGGGACCCCCAAGTTTAAACGACATCAGCGGGTTCAGGGACTCTTGGCGCACAAAGCCCGCGGCAGCGATTTGGTCTTTGATCATTTCGATGAGAAAGTCATAGAGGCTGTTCTCCCAAATGGAGCCAGGCGCAAAGTTAAGGTCAAAATTGCGGACCCGTTGTCATGTGTGGTTATGAAGGCAATTGTGTTCCGGGATAGAGGCAACGAAAAAGACGCGTATGACCTTTACACTATCTGCAAGTACTGCCCTGACGGCAAGGATCGTATTGCGGAGGGGATGAGGCTGAATATGACCAATAAACTCGTTCAGGAAGCACTTGAGGTTTTACGCGCTGAGTTCTCCTCCATAGATTCGCTGGGACCTGTTTCTGTTACAAACTTCATGGAGGAAACCGATGCGACAGCACGGGCCATCCGCTGTCGTGACGTGTTTGAGGTGATCCAGTCAGTTTTAGCGCTTATTTCAGAAGGGTAGCAATTTGAACTTGCCCGCTCGCAAATACGTTATCACATTCTATCGCAGATAGACTGCCTCATTTGCGGTGGCGTGCGGGCTTGTTTGTTGTTGTCTGTCAACATTGATGGCAGGGGGAATGCCAGTGACGGCGGTCCAGGTATTCCAGGATCTCTTTTACCAGGAAAGGGCCCTCGTAGACCAGGCCGGAATAGACCTGCACCAAATCGGCGCCAAGGTTAAGCTTCTCAAGCGCCGTTGGACCGTCTGAAATTCCGCCGGAGCCGATCAGCGGCGCCCTGCCCTTAACCAGCGCCGCCGTTTTTGACAGCATCGCGTTTGAAAGCCCGCGCAGGGGCCTGCCGCTCAGGCCGCCCTCGTAGGAATGCCAGTAGGCGGGCACCGCGGAGCGGCTCACCGTGGTGTTGGTGGCTATCAGTCCGAAACCCTTCTCCACTGCCAGCGCGGCCACCCCTTCCAGGTCGCGGTCTTCCAGATCAGGAGCTATCTTCACAAAGAACGGCTTCACTTTTTTTTGCCCGGACGCGAAATTCAGCATTGGCTCCAGCAGGCGCCTCAGCTTCTCCCCGCCGTGCAGCGAGCGCAACTGCAGTGTGTTGGGGGAACTTATGTTAACCGCGAAATAGTCCCCATAGTCGTACATTATCTTAAGCGTCTCAAGATAATTCCTTGGGGCTTCGTCCATGGAGCAGTCGGCGTTCTTGCCCACGCTTATACCCACCGGCGCCGGCAACGGCAACAGGCGCTCAAGAGAACGGGCCGCGTCAAAAGCGCCGGCGTTATTGAAACCCATGCGGTTGATGAGAGCGCCGTTTTCGCGCAAACGGAAAAGGCGCGGTTTGGGATTGCCCGGCTGCGGGCGCAGCGTCACCGTACCCAGTTCAAGAAACCCGAAGCCCAGCCCCGCAAGGAAGCGCGCGGCCTCGCAGTTCTTGTCAAACCCGGCGGCAAGCCCGACAGGGTTGCGGAATTTTAAGCCCGCCACCGTAAGCGGGAAATCTTTGGCGCGCGACATCAGCCTCACCATGGAATTTATAAACTCCACCCGCTGGGCGACGCGGGCGGTCTTTATCACCGCGTCATGCGCCATTTCAGGATTAAGGCTAAAAAGCAGTTTGCGGACAAATTTCCGGTATAAGAATCCCATAGTTGAGTTACAATCCGGTTAGCAGTCTGCTGAAAAACCCCACTCGGGAGGATTTTGAGCAGATTTTGAGCCGAGCCGAAGCGCCGCGAAACGAGCACCCTCTACGGAGGTTGTGGGTTGAGCGGCACGAAGGCGTAGGCCAAAAGCTGCCAAAAGACCCCGAAAGGGGGTTTTTCAGCAGACTGTTAGGACGCGCGGAAAACTATCCTCCCCGCAACGATGGTCGCGACCGGCCAGCCCCTGAGCGGCAGGCCTTTGAAAGGGGAGTTGGCGGATTTAGAAACGAAGACGTCCGGAACACGCTTAAAGCGGCGCGGGTCCAGAATTGTGAGATCGGCGTCAAAACCCGGACGCAGGCGGCCTTTGAATTTCAAACCCAGCAGCCTCGCCGGGTTTAAGCTCACCAGTTCCGCCAAACGCTTTTTAGTGATAATTTTTTTTAGCGCCAACTCCGTCACACAGAGCGGCGCCAGAGTCTCAAGACCGATAATACCGAACGGCGCACCCCTGAAGCCTTTGGCTTTCAGGCGGCTCTCGTGCGGGGCATGATCGCTGGCTATAATGTCTATGGTGCCATCAGCTAAAGCGGCCAGCACGGCCAGCCGGTCCGATGGGGAGCGCAGCGGCGGTTTCATTTTATAATCCGCGTCATCCTTCTCTATATCGGCATCCGAAAGCGTAAAATAATGCGGGCAGGTCTCGCCGGTGACCGGCCAGCCCATTTCTTTTGCCGCAGCCAGCGCCGCCAGGGAGGAAGCCAGGCTCAGGTGCTGCAAATGTATAGGCCCGGCCGAAGAGGCGGAGAGGATGTCTCCCAGCACAGCCAGCAACTCCGCCCCCGGAGGTATACCCGCGAGGCCCAGCCTGCGCGCAGCAGGCCCCTCGTTGATAACGCCGCCGCCGGTCTTTGAAAAATCTTCCGGGTGGTCCAGCAAAGGCGAGCCCAGTGCGGCGGCTTTTTTTATGAGCCTGGCCAGCAGGGCGCGCGGCAGGCAGGCCCCGTCGTCGGTAAAAGCGGCCGCCCCCGCTTTTTTAAGGGCGAATAGATTTGAGATTCTCCGCCCGAAGCGGCCGGAGGTGGCGGCGGCGGAAAAATAAAGATTCGCCGTCAGCCCGACGGTTCGGCGCCGGTATTTTTTAAGGATGGCGGCGGTAGCTATTGGCGGGCTGGTGTTGGGCATCAGCAGCACCGAGGTTATTCCCCCGGTCGCTGCTGCACGGGCGGCGCTTTCAAGCGTCTCCGCCGCCCCGGCGCCCGGTTCCCTGGCGTGTATGTGCGCGTCTATAAAACCGGGGAAAACCCATAACCCGGCGGCATCAAAGATCTCACAGGAAGGCGGCGGATTTATATGCCGGGCCACGCGGCTTATCCGGCCACCCCCTATAAGGATACCGCAACGCGTCTCACCGAAGACAGGGTCAATTACCAGGCCGTTTTTTATCAGCAGGTTTTGCATTCTTTAGCGGGACTTCAGGGGCGCTTTCAGACGTGACCAGGCGCGGGGCAAAATCCCCCGGCATCTCCCTGTAAGAAACCAGCTGCAGGCCGGTTATCATGAGCAGCGCTGCCCAGGCAAGATGGAGGGAGCGGCGGTACAAAAAAATATCGGCCGCCTTAGCGAGTACAGCTAGCAGCAGTGTAAAACCGATAGCTGAATGCCAGACCAGTACCTGGCGCCAAGCCTCCTCGTTAACGCGCCAAGCCATTATAAAGTAAAGCGCTCCGCTGAAAGCAAGCAGGGCCAGAAACAATGTCCTCCAGCCCCCGCCGCCGCGCCCCAGCGCCTCGTGAGTAAGCAGGCTGAGGCCGGCCGCGCCATAGAGGCAGGCAAACGCTATGAAGAGGTAAAACCCGCGGCGCACCTGGAGGGCCACCGCCAGCTGCGCAAAACTCCAGCCGCCGGGTAGCGCCAGCATAACCGCGAACATGGCCGCGCCGGAAACCGCCAAAACCAGCGATGCCGCCAGGATGAATTTTTTACCCTTGTTCTCCAGCGCGTAAGCCTCAGCCGAGCCCAGGGCCAGCAGCGCGCCGCCCTGCAACCAATGTATTATATTTGAGGCCCTTGTAAAATCCCCGTAATCTATGGTCATTTGCGCCTCCTCTTTTGAGTCCCCCCGCGCAGGTAAAAATACAGTCCGGCAACCCCCGCAATCACGATAAGAAACCAGACGGGACTGGAAAGTTTCCCTCCCGCCTCCGCAGGTCCGGCTTGAGCGGCAGGCGCGGTGGAGAAAAAGACCGTGACGGCCGGAGCGGCCGCCTGTTTTTCAGGGGGGATGGTTTTCTTAACTGTGCCCTCCGTATGCGGCGGCGCGCTTTCCCGCAGCGAGGCTTCCACAAAAGGTGAAAGTTTTTTTGATCCGGTTGAGCAGGCGTCTGAATTTTCAGGGCAGTCGGAGGAATAAAGAAAGGATGAGGGATGAAGGAAGAAGAATGAGATAAAGAGAAACGCAGTTATCCTCTTCGCTCTCAGAATATGCCGGTTTTTCATATCTTGTTATAGGAAGAAAACTCCTCTGTTTTTTTGCGCGGGCGCGGGGCTGGGCTTTCGGCCGGATAACCCACCGACAGCAAAATCTCTATTTTCTTTCCGGCGCCAAGACCCAGAGTTTTTGCGCCGGCCCTGGCGCCGAACCAGCCCAGCCAGCAGGTGCCGAGGCCCTGCTCGGCCGCCGCCAGCGCGAAATGTCCGGTGGCTATGCCTATGTCCACCAGGCGGAAGTTGGTGCCCTGCACCTGGTTGCCCAGCCAGGCGCTGACCTTGCCGGTATCGGAAATAACGGCGACAACGGCAGGCGCGGAGGCCGCAAATTTACAAACGGAGTATACACCGCTGAAAACGGAGGCGCAGAATTTTTCTTTAAGCGCCGGCTCGTCTATAACGATAAACCTGCAGGGCTGGGCGTTGCAGGCCGAAGGCGCCAACCGCGCGGCTTCAAGGCAGAGGTCCAGTTTCTCCCTCTCCACCGGGATATTCTTATATGCGCGTATGCTGCGGCGGGCCGCAACCAATTCAAGAAAACGCGATTCGGGCATAGCCACATTTTATAATATATAAAGGGCAGGGTTTAGAATTGCCACAAAAGACCGGCAATTCCCTAAACAGTTCGGAATTGCTGCACTCCAACGCATGCCCAGGCCTATTGACAAACGTCATCTTTTGTATTACACTCTTAATAAGAGCTAATGATTACATTTACCCAACTTAAGTGGCGAGGGGATCGAATCGCTCATATAGCGTCCAAACATGACGTTAC
>CAZYFL010000115.1:0-7072 GCA_964646805.1 uncultured Elusimicrobiaceae bacterium
CTGGCATCTTCATTCTGACTCCTGAATTCTGGATTCTATCTACCTGAGCAGTTACCCTCATTTACTATAATACAATAAATGCGGAAAACGGGGGACACAACGCCATAAGCGTTATATCCCCAAACTTTCTTAAGCGACCATGCGAATACTTGAAGGCAAAACACTGTCCGCCGAAATAATGGGAGCGTTGCCCGCGCGCATAGAGGCGGTTAAGACGCGGCTGGGGCGGCCGCCCGCGTTGGCGATAATAAACTATTTCGCGGACTCACCCTCGGCGGTGTATGTGAAGAGGAAGCTGGCCGCCTGCGAGAAGCTCGGCATAGCGGTCAGGCTCTACGCCCCGAAGCCAGAAGAAGGCTACCCGGCCTTTAAAGCCCTGCTGGCCCGGCTTGGGGCTGATCCCTCCTGTGACGCCATAATGATAGAGCGGCCGCTGCCCGACGGTTTTGGGACTCTTGAAACCTGGGATGCCCTGCCGGCCGCCAAAGACGTGGACGGGTTGTCTTCTCTTAATATGGGCAGGCTTTTCCTGGCTAAGAAATTTTCAGAGGTAGAGAACGGCGGTTACTTCTCCCCCTGCACGGCGCTGGCCGTAATACGGCTTATGAAGTTCCACGGCATCAGCCCGGCAGGGATGAACATCGCGGTGGTCGGGCGTTCGGCGATAGTCGGGCGGCCGCTGGCGCATATGCTTACCGCGCTGGATGCCACCGTGACCATATGCCACACGCGCACAAAAAATACGGCGGAGATTTTCAACCGCGCAGATATCATAATCACCGCAGTGGGAAAGGCCAGGTGGCTGAAGAAAGAACTGCTGCCTCCCGGAGCCACGGTTATAGATGTGGGCACCAACTACGATGAAAACAGCAAGATGTGCGGCGACGCGGATTTTGAAGGGCTGAAAGGCAGCGCCGCAGCCGTTTCACCCGTGCCCGGCGGAGTGGGCCCGGTCACGCTGGCCTGCCTTATAGAAGCTTCCGTGAGGGCCGCTGAAGCCACTAAAACAGGCGGAGGGGGAATAATACTCACGTGAAAAAACTGCTGAACCTCGTTATAACATTGCTGCTGCCGGCGGCGCTTTGTCTGCCGGCTTGCGCCCAGGACTACGGCGCCGGGCCGAAAGAAGAGGCCGCGGCGGAGATCAAGCCCGCCGCAAAGCCGGCGGCAAAAAAACCCGCTCCGAAAAAGAAACCGGCAAAGAAAAAAAAGAAGAAATCCGTCAAACCGGCGTCGCAATATAAGTTCACTGCGGTTGAAGCGCCGCCGTCTTATAAATTCGACAAAAAGGCCAACCCGATAGTAAAAGCCCCTGCAAAGAAAAAAGCCGCCGCTAAGGCCGGGCCGTACCGGCAGTAGGCAAAATGAGAATTCCCCGCGAGTGGCACAAAGAGTTTTTTAAAAATTCCTTTTATAATCCTGCCTCCCCGGCTGCGGTTGAAAAGGCCCCGATGGAGGCAGGTTTCGTTCTTAAGCGGCTGAAATTAAAAAAGGGAGCGGCCCTGCTGGACCTGTGTTGCGGTCCCGGCCGCCACGCGGTTGAGTTTGCCAAAAAAGGATTGGCTGTGACCGGTTATGATTTTTCCGGCGAATACTTGGAAGAGGCTGCTACCCGCGCCAAAA
Source organism: uncultured Elusimicrobiaceae bacterium (assembly GCA_964646805.1). GTDB lineage: Bacteria > Elusimicrobiota > Elusimicrobia > Elusimicrobiales > UBA9959 > UBA9959. The sequence continues at coordinate 1,624 of CAZYFL010000115.1, forward strand.
AGAAAAAAGTCAGTCTGCGCCTTGTGCGGGGCGACATGCGCCGGCTGAAGTTCAGCGGCAAGTTCGACGCTGCGGTAAACCTGTTCACCAGCTTCGGCTATTTCCGGAAATTCTCCGACGACATAAAGACGCTAAAGGGGGTAGCGAAGGCGTTGAAACCCGGCGGACTTTTTCTGATGGACGTCATAAACGGGGATTTTGTCCGGAAAAACTTCCATCCGCGCCACTGGCACGACCTGGATTGCTATTACCTGCTGGAGGAAAGAGAGCTGACAGGGGACGGGATCTTTAACAGTTGGACGACTATTTATAAGAAGGACGGGAAAATCCGGAAAAAAAGTTTCTTCTACCGGCTGTATAACAGGAAAATGATAAGCGCCGCCCTGAAAAAAGCCGGACTTACGCCCCTCAAGTTCTGGGGCAGTTTCCGGGGCCTTCCGCTCACCGCCAGAACAAACCGGCTGATAGTTCTGGCGCGGAAAAACAAAGCTAATTTAAGCTAAGGAGCCGTCAGTTATTTCCTGACGGCTCCTTACAGTTTCTGGCTCATGACGAGTTACTATGGGTTGCCTCCCCTGTTCCCTTCCTCCCCCCTTGTGGGGGAGGATTGAGGTGGGGGGATGTCTCCAAAGCAGCCTCTCAGTATCCGTCATATTGGCCCTGAGATGCTTTGCTTTGTCCTTCACCGTTCCCCCCATCCTAACCTTCCCCCGCAAGGGGGGAAGGAATCTACCCATACTATCCCGTCATGAGCCCAGTTTCTTCAGGAGATTTATTATCTCCAGATCGGTTTTGTAAAAGAGATCGTTTTCGGCATCCGCAAGCGACAGCCACTTCATGCTTAAAACTTCGTCGGGGGTTTTAGGCAGGCCGTCGCCGCCCACTCGCTTCATCAGGAACCAGCGCACATCCTTGTCTACCGGCATATTGCCGCGCAGGAAAGAGTATTCGGTCTTGTAAAGAGGCGAGATTATTTCACAGTCCCAGCCGGTTTCTTCAGCCACTTCGCGCAGGGCCGCGGTCTCGGGGGTTTCGCCGGATTCCAGGCGGCCCTTGGGAAAGGTCCAGACCTTGCCGCCGAGGTTCTTCACGAGTATCAACAGGACGGTTCCGTCCTCAAAAATTACGCCGCCCGCGGAATGTTCTTTATCAGGCATTTTTATTCGCCTACAGCGGCTGCAGCGGCGCGTACTTAAGCATAAAGGTCTGGCGCACCCCGCTGTCAAAAACAACGGTCGCCTTGGCGAATTCACCGGAACCTATCTGGTCCACCACGCGGCCGGGGCCGTGCACCGGATGCATAATACGGCGGCCGCCGATGCGCTGCATGGACGGCGGCGGCTGACAGGAGGCGCCCGCCTGCGCGTCCTCCTCGCCGGGACGCTGGGCGGTTTCATGCGTCACCCTGCTCTCCAAAATAAACCGCGAGGCTAAGTTGGGGTAGGTTGTGCCGTAAACCCTGCGGGTGGCGGCCCAGGTGAGGAAGAGCCGCTCCCGTGCGCGGGTCATACCCACATAGGCCAGGCGCCGCTCCTCCTCCAGTTCCTCCTCGGAGGAGTTGGCGGCGTTTATGGGGAAAAGATTTTCCTCAAGCCCGGTCAGGAATACGGCAGGGAATTCCAGGCCCTTGGCGAGATGCACTGTCATCAGCGTGATGGCGTGGGTCTCGCCGTTAAGCTTGTCCACCTGCGAGGACAGCATCACTTCCTCCAGATACTTATGCAATGTGGGGGCGGAACCTTCCTTTACGCAGCGCTCCTCAAATTCTTTTACGGCGTTAACCAGTTCCTGTAAATTGCCAAGGCGCGCCAGCGACTCCTGCGGTTCTTTTTCCGCCAGGTCTTCCGTCATCTTCCAGTAGCCGGAATTAGTCAGGAGCTTCTCCAGCATCAGCGTAGGCGTGCCGGAGAACAGGTCGGATTTTACGCCTTCAAGCAGATCTAAAAATTCCTTTATGCCGCGCCGCGCGGTGTTTGTAATGTCAGGCGCCTGGTCGGCGCTCAGCAGCGCGTCGTAAAGCGACATTCCCTTCTGTCGGGAGCGGGTCATCACATGCTCTATGGCGGTTTTGCCTATGCCCCGCGCCGGAAGGTTTATTACGCGGAGCAGGCTGATGGTATCGGATGGGTTGACCAGCAGCTTCAGGTAGGCCAGAATGTCTTTTACTTCCTTGCGGTCGTAGAAGCGCACTGAACCTATAAGTCTGTAAGGAATGCGCGCCCTCCGGCAGGCTTCTTCAAAAGAGCGGCTTTGCGCATTGGTGCGGTAAAAAACGGCTATATCGTTATAGGTTAAGCCGCCGCGGCCCGTGAGTTGCTTAACCTTATCCGTTACCCCGCGCGCCTCGTCGTTCTCGTTGGCGTAATCATGCGCCGAGGGGGCTTCTCCGTGCTCTGCCCTGGTCCAGAGGTTCTTCGGACGGCGGTTGCGGTTGTGCTTTATCAGTTCGTTGGCGGCGTGCAGTATGCGGGCAGTGGAACGGTAATTCTCCTCCAGCGCCACGGTGAAAGCGTCGCTGAAGTCTTTCTCAAACTCCATGATATTGCGTATGTCCGCGCCGCGCCAGCCGTACACGCTTTGATCAGGATCTCCGACTACGCAGAGGTTCCTGTGCCTGGCGGACAGGGTTTTGACCAGCACATACTGCGCATGGTTGGTGTCCTGGTATTCGTCCACCAGGATATACTGGAAATTTTCCTGGAAATATTCGCGTATCTCCTCTTTTTGGTTGAGCAGTTCCACGGTGCGCACTATCAGGTCCCCGAAATCCAGCGCCCCGGCCTCCGACAGCTTTTCCTGGTAGCGGTGATAAATTTGGGCGGTCTTCAGGCGGGAAGGGTTGTCCACGGCCTGCGCGTTTATCAGATAGGATTGCGAATCCAGCAGGTCGTCCTTGGCGCGGGAGATAATGCTTAAGTACATGGAGGCCTTGTTCTTTTCGCTTTCAAAGCCCAGTTCCTCCATGGCCAGCCCTATAAGTTTTTTCTGGTCGTCGTCGTCGTAGATGACGAAGCCGGGTTGCACCCCTATCAGGCGGCCGTGCTGGCGCAGAATGCGCGCGCCCAGCGCGTGGAAAGTGTGTATCCACATTCCGCCCGGATAAGGAACCAGCTTGCCCACGCGGTTCAACATCTCCTGCGCGGCTTTATTGGTGAAAGTGATGGCCAGTATCCGGCCTGGCGGGATGCCGGAGGCGATAAGCAGGGCGATCTTTGAGGCGAGCGTCCTGGTCTTGCCGGTGCCCGCTCCAGCCATTATTAAAAGCGGCCCGGCAAAATATTGCGCCGCCTCCGCCTGTTTGGGGTTCAGGCCGAGCTTTAGCAGCAGCGTGGGATCTAAATTAAGGTTAAGGCTCACAAACCTGATTTTACAATACTTCGGTGAGGGGTGAGCTAAAATTGCTATATTTGAGTATTATAAATTCCGCCGGCCTTTTTGGGCGGGTGCGGCACGGAGGGTTTATGGAAGAAGGTGAAAAGGGGAAAAGCCGGCTGGTATGGCTGCTGATAGTACCGGTTGCCATGGCCGCCGGAGTGCTGCTTACAAAATGGGTTTTACAGCAGGACAAGGCCGGGCGCGCCGCCCCATCTGAAGAACATGCTGAAGCCGTAACCCTTCCCGTCGCGCCGAAAGCGCCCAAACCCGCAGCTACGGACAGCGCAGGGTTTGATCTGCCGGGCGACGAGCCGGCCGGGGGGGAGGCTGGAGTTATCTGGACAAACAAACCTGCTGCGGCGTCCCGGGAAGGAGCGCAGCCGGCCCCGGCGGCGGCTTCCGCCGTTGACCGGCGGGAATCAGGAAAATATCACGGTATGGGTCTTGCCTATGGCGCACTCACCAAAGCCGTTGAAAAAATCCTTAACAGTCCCAAAGCCGTAACCGCGCTTTTGAGTAATGAGTACGTTGTAAAGGGATTCATGTCCAGGGACACCGTAAAAAACGCGACCGCGAGTTCTTCGGCGCTGGCGAATTATCTGAAGAATCCGACGAACATGTCCAAATTCATGGGGAAAGAAGCGGTGCAACGCGGCATCAATAACCAGCAACTGGTAAACGCCGTGGCCTCAAGCAGGCTGGCGGGAGCCCTGCTGGACACTCCCGGGGGCCGGGCGCTTTTAAGCGACCCGCGCGCTATAGCCGAAGTGCTGCAGGCTAACCCGGCCCTGATTGACGTATTGATGAATCCAGCCGTCCTTAACGCCCTGATTCAAAACCCCAAAACCGTCGGAGTAGTAACTCAGATTAACATGGCGGGAATAGCCCGCTAAACACCCCGCTGACGAGGCGGGCGGACGGCCGGGCTACACGTTGAACTTAAAGAAGCAGATATCTCCGTCCTTCATCACGTATTCTTTTCCCTCTGAGCGGATAAGGCCTTTTTCCTTCAGTGTTTTCTCATTTTTATGCCTCATGATGTCGTCAAAGGAATAAACCTCGGCGCGGATGAAGCCTTTTTCAAAATCGGTGTGTATGCGGCCGGCGGCCTGCGGCGCCTTAAGGCCGCGCTTCAGGCTCCAGGATCGCACCTCGTCTTCGGAGCCGGCGGTAAAGAAGGAGATAAGATCCAGCAGTTTCATGCCCGCCAGTATCATTTTTTCCAGGCCGGTGTATTCCTCTCCCAGGTCTTTGAGGAACATGGCGCGCTCATCGTCCGGCAGCTCTATTATCTCGGACTCTATTTTGGCTGAGATTTCCACTAAAATAGCGCCGCGGGATTTTACGAATTCCCGCAGCCCGGCCTGCACTGCGGCGTTTGGCGACTCCGAGGTGTTGGCCACGAAGAAGACCGGTTTAACCGTGAGCAGGTTAAAATCGCGCACTTCCCCTATGGGATAGCCGGCTTCTTTGGCGGGTTTTCCGTCGGCCAGCAGCTTTTTTATTTTCTCCAGTTTTTCCTGTCTGTCCCTGGCTTCCTTATTGCCGCTGCGCAGGTTGCTGACGTTCTTCTCCAGCATTTTGTCCACGGCTTCAAGGTCAGCAAGCATAAGTTCGGTCTCTATGACTTCAATGTCCCGGAGCGGGTCCACCTCGCCCAGCACATGCACTACATCGGGGTTGTTGAACACGCGCACCACCTGCACTATGGCGTCCACTTCGCGGATATTGGCCAGGAACTTATTGCCCAGCCCCTCGCCTTTTGACGCGCCTTTCACAAGGCCGGCTATGTCCACGAACTTTATGTATGAGGCGACTTTCTTCGGCGGCTTGAAAAGGTCAAACAGCGCGTCAAGACGCTTGTCGGGTATCGGCACCACGCCCACATTAGGGTCTATGGTGGTGAAAGGGTAATTGGAGGAGGCCGCGCCCGCCTTTGTGAGAGCGTTGAACAGAGTTGATTTGCCCACGTTGGGCAATCCTACGATTCCTATTTCCATGGAATCATTATATAAGATTTTGGTAACTACTCAGGTAGATAGAATTCAGAATTCAGGAGTCAGAATGAAGATGC
>CAZYFL010000116.1:0-7065 GCA_964646805.1 uncultured Elusimicrobiaceae bacterium
GGCCTTCATGAGCGCCAACGGCATAGAGGTCCGCGTGCAGAAAGCGCCTCTCCTCAAAGGCCACCTTGACCACCGCAAGGTCATGGTAATTGACGGGGACGTCGGTTTTACCGGCGGCATGAACATAGGCAATTTATATCAGGTGGACTGGCATGACCAGCAGACGCTGATTATAGGGCCGGCTGTGGCGGCCCTGCAGGACGCTTTCCTTGAAAAATGGAAGGCCAACGGCGGGGAAACAGGCAGCGGAGAAAATTTATATCCGCCCCTGCGCGAGGTTAAGAACGGCGTGGAAACCCGCGTGGTGATGCACCGGGGCGGAAAGGACCAGAATATTAAGGCCATGTACCTGAGGGCTTTTGCCACGGCGCAGAAATCTATCCGCATAGCCAACCCGTATTTCGTTGACCCTGAAATTGTAAAGGCGCTTTCGGCGGCTGCCCTGCGCGGCGTCAGGGTGCAGGTGGTGCTGCCCGAAGACAACGACATAAAGATAATCCAGCGCGGCTCGCGCTCCTATTACCCGGAGATGCTTAAGGCCGGGATTGAAATCTACGAATACCAGGGCCGCATGGCGCACGAGAAGGTGGCCGTGATAGACGGCTACTGGTCCACTTTCGGCTCGTCCAACCTGGACAGCCGCAGCCTGGTAAATAACGACGAGCTTAACCTGGTGGTTACCGATTCCGGGCTGGCCGACTATATTTCGCGCAGGCTTTTTGACGTTGATCTCCTCAGGAGTAAGCGTATAAGCAGTTATAACTCCGGCCTGTTGGAATACGTTGCGGGCACCCTCAACGGCTGGTTGTAATGCTAACAGATAAAAGAACGAACCCGGCAATAGATGCCGGGTTCGTTTGCTAACCTGAAAGTTTCAGTTGGCTCGTCTCACCGGCGAAAGCCGGCGTCCAGATTCCGACGAGACCTGGATTCCGGCCTCCGCCGGAAAGACGGAACAAAAATATCCTACGACCCCGACGATTCTGATATCCGGCCTGAAGTTTTCAGGTTAAGCTATAAACGGAAAAGTGCGGGGTTTTGATTTGCTATGCTTCTCACTGTGAAAACAACTACGCTGGCGGCGGCTTTAATCCTGTTTTCCGGCAGCCTGCGGGCCGCGGATATTTCCGACGTGATAAACCGGATAGCGGGCTCGCCCGGAATCAAAAACGCGTCTTGGGGGCTTAGCGTCAAAGATGCCGACTCCGGGAAGATTGTTGCGGAACGCAACCCCCGGTTGAACCTAATCCCTGCCAGCATACTTAAGGTTTTTGTTACGGCCGCGGCGTTGGATAAACTAGGACCGGAAAAAACCATCTCAACCCGTCTTTATTACGACGGCGCAATTTCCAACGGTTTCCTTAACGGAAATATTTATATCAAGGGCGCAGGGGACGCCTCTCTTGGCTCGCAGTTTATTGAAGGATCCGTGCCAATGGAGGAAGTCTTCAAGGCCTGGACGGCGGCCATAAAAACGGCCGGGATAATCGTCATAAACGGCTCCGTTGTCGGCGACGATTCGGTTTTTGAAAGCGTACAGCCCGGATCGTGGGCCTGGGAGGATATAGGGAACTATTACGCGGCCCAACCCTCGGCTCTTACCTTGAACGACAACCTGTATAAACTTTATTTCAAGCCATCCGGCGCCGTGGGCGGCGAGGCAGCGGTGTTGCGCACCGAACCGTATGTTGAAGGTCTGCGCTTTGAGAACTATATGAAGACCGGCCCTGAAGGTTCAGGTGACAACGGCTATATATATGCCTTTCCCGGCCGGGACTTAGCGGCGCTGAGGGGGACTATCCCGCAGGGAGCGCCAGAGTTCGCCATAAAAGGGGCGTTGCCGGACCCCGCTCTTTTTGCCGCGCAGAGTTTTAATTCTCACCTTGTTAAGGCCGGCGTCAATTCCAATAAAAAACCGTACAGGGGCGCCCCTGCCGCAGGGGCTGAACTTACCCTGATAACTGAAACTGTTTCCGCTCCGCTTAAAAACGTGGTGAGGGCGGCCAACAAGCGCAGCTTCAATCTTTACGCCGAACTGCTGTTGAGGCTGTTGGGCGGCGGCAGACCTGAGGCCGGCCTGGCTGCGGTGCGCTCTTATGTATCGGAATCAGGGACGGATGTTTCGGAACTGGACTTAGCCGACGCCTGCGGGCTTTCAATCCGCAATAAGGCAAAAGCCGAGACCTTTACGGACGCGCTGCGGGGCATTTATAAGAAAAAATATTTTCAGGAGTTTTACGATTCCCTGGTTTATCCCGGAGACCCGGACGCCGCCGGGCACTTGCGGAACATGGGGAAGGGCGCTCCGCTGGAAAAAAATATGAGGCTCAAATCCGGCTCGCTGAACGGCGTGCGCTCTTATACCGGCTATCTGAAGACCCGGAAAAGGAAAACGCTGGTTTTCACTTCCATAATAAACAACTACTCCGCGCCCGGCGCCTCCCTGGATAAAATTCACGAGGACCTGCTGCTGGAGCTGTACAATAACTACTGAGGGCTACTCGTAGCGCAAGGGTTCCGAGGTCTTCCGACGGGGTTCCTGCCTGTTCCGCGGCATCCGGCGCAAGCCTATGGCAGCGCCGTATCGGCGGCTATGCCAGTCAGACGACCAGGTTCCGCCGCCGCGACGGCGGGAAATTCCACCACTTCGGGAAGGCGCGGGTTTTTTATCCAGTCCAGCACCCTGCGCACATTGTACTTGTTCACCAGTCCCGGGCCGAAGCCACTGGTCTCTACTATTACCGCCACGTTCTCTTTACCGCAGGCTATTTTGGCCGTGCTGTTGAGTATCTGGAACTCGGTGTATTGGCGGGCCCTGTCCGCGCCGGCGATAAGCAGGATTGGCCTTTTGCCGTAGGCGCGCAGCGGGTTTACGGAAAGCACGTCGTTTACGTTAAAGACAGGGGAAACGGCTATGACCATGGCAATTTCGGGGTGCATGGCGGCCGTTTTAATGGCAAGGTTTGCGCCCAGCACGGAACCGGCCAGCGCCGTGCTTTCCGCCGTAACCGAATGTGTTGAGAGGTAGGCCAGCGCGGCCTCCACATCGCGCGTCATCCTGTTGTATTCATTGTCGGAACCGTCCGTGCTGAATGCCCGCCAGGTGGTGGTGGAGCCATCCGGCTTCACGAAGCTGCTGCCGTGTCCGCGCAGATCCATGGCCAGATAACCGAAACCGTAACGTTCCATGGGCTTAAACCAGGATTTCCATTCATTCAGGTCGCTTTTCTGCGTATGTATAAGCACCACGGTAGGGGCGCCCTCGGCGGCCTTCAGGTAGCGCGCGCCAAGGTTCCAGCCGTCCCCGGTGGTAAGCGTGACGCGCTCCTCCTGCGCAACGGCGGTTAACGGGAAAACCGCGGCGTAAAACGCTAAAACGGCTGCTGCAGCGGTGATCGTCTTTATTACTTCGTCCTTTGTTCTTTTCAAAAATTTACGCAACGACACAGAGGGAGCTAAGTAGTTACAAATTTACGCAAAATTATTCTACATTTTTGAGAACGTGTCTAAAAGTCCGGCAAGTCAAAGATCTTGTTTTACCTGTATTTTTTCTGGTAAGATATTCTGTCAATACGGGGACCGGCGGCGGTTCCGATTCTGCGCTGTATTATACGGGAGACTTATGTCCAAAGTGCTGGTAGTTGACGACGAGAAAGATGTAGTGTACCTGATAAAAGTGCTATTGGAACGCGAAAAGCTGGAAGTGCTGGAGGCCTATAACGGCCTTGAGGCTTACAACAAGCTAACCTCCAGGGATCCCGGCATGGTTCTGCCCGACGCCATAATCCTGGACATAATGATGCCGGAGATGGATGGCTATACCCTGCAGTCAAAGCTGCAGGAAATAGACGAGCTCAGCCATATTCCTATAGTGATACTCACCGCCAAGGGACAGATGAAGGACCTGTTTGAGCTGGCCTCCAATATCTTCGCCTTTGTGGAGAAACCCTTTGAGCCCAAGAACCTTGTGAAGATAGTAAAGGACGCGATCGCTTCAAAAAAATGACTGCTTCCCCTAATTCCGGCATCAATGAAATAGTCGCCAATAATTACACGAAAATAAAGGCTGTGCGTGAAAAGGGGATAGATCCGTTTCCGCACCGTTTCAAGCTGACGCATAAGATAGCGCAGGCGGCAAAGTGCCCTGTGGGCGCTCCTGTGGCAATAGCCGGCCGCATGATGCTTATGCGCGTTATGGGCAAAGCCGCTTTTGCGCACCTGAAAGACGGCACCGGCAGGATACAGATTTACGCGAAGAAGGACGCCGTGGGCGAGGAGGCCTACGAGTTGTTCAGGAAGCAGATGCATGTGGGCGATTTTCTGGGGGTGGAAGGGAAGCTTTTTGTGACGCGCACCGGCGAGTTGACCGTAAGCGCCGAGAAGCTTACCGTCCTGGCCAAATCCGTGCGCCCGCTGCCGGAAAAATTCCACGGCCTTACCGACGCGGAAGCCCGCTACCGCGAGCGCTACCTGGACCTGATCTCCAACGAGGAAACGCGCGCCATTTTTGTGCGCCGCTCACGGATCATTGCGGCTATCCGCGCCGTGCTGGACGCCGACGGCTATCTTGAAGTGGAGACCCCCGTGCTTTGCGCGCAGGCCGGCGGCGCATTGGCGCGGCCATTTATAACTTTTCATAACTCCTACAAGTACGAATTGTACATGCGCATCGCCACCGAGCTGCCCCTTAAAAAACTTATAATCGGCGGCTTTGACGGGGCTTACGAGATAGGCCGTGTTTTCCGCAATGAGGGCGTGGATACCCGCCACAACCCTGAGTTTACCACGCTGGAGGCTTATAAGGCCTATTCGGACTACAACGGAATGGCGGAACTGGTGGAGACGATCTTTGAAAAATGCGCGCTTATTACAGGAGCCGATATTGTGGACTATAACGGTATGAAAGTGAATCTTAAGCCCCCGTTCAGACGGCTGTCTTTGCCTGAAGAGTGGCTCAGGAAGACCGGCGAGGACATTCACGAGGTGCTCAAGGGTAAGTCTTTCAATAAGGAAAACCTGAAAAAACTGGCGGCCAGACTTAATATCGGTTTCGCGGCCGGGACTCCTCCGGCCAAGATCTTTGAAAACATAATGGATGAGAAGATACTTTCGGATCTGGATCAGCCCGCATTCATGATGGATTATCCCACCGCTATAACCCCGCTGGCCAAGTGCAAGGCCGGGGATGAGTCTATTGTTGAGCGTTTTGAGTTTTTTGCCGGCAAAGAGGAAATTGCCAACGCCTACTCCGAATTGAACGATCCGGAGGACCAGAAGAGCCGCATGCTGGAGCAGTTGCGCCAGAAGGAAGAGGAAAACAACGGCGAGGCTGATATCCTGGATAAGGATTTTATAGAGGCAATGGAGTACGGGATGCCCCCTACGGGAGGTATCGGCGTAGGTATAGACCGCCTTGTCATGCTGCTGTCAGGTAAACCTTCTATCCGCGAAGTCATTCTTTTCCCGCTGCTGCGACCGACCGACCAGTAACGGTTAAAAGATTTACGGGTTGACAAACGCGAAAGTCGGGAGAGTTGACTGGTTGACAAAGTAACCGAACTCTCCCAACCCTGTCAACTTGTAACTTTCCTGCTAACTGATGTCCACAGAATTCTTCATCGCCCGACGCTACCTGCTGGCAAAGAGGAAGGGCCTCTTTGCCATGATAACCACCTTTATAGGCGTGGCCGGGGTGGCGCTGGGGGTTGCCGCGCTTATAGTCACGCTGGCCATAATGGACGGCTTCCAATCCGACATTAAGAAAAAAATTATAGACGCCCAGGCGCATATCACCATCTACGGCCGCATACAGCCGCGCGACATGGAGGTTATGCGCGCCGCGCTTGGGCGCGACGGGCGAATGGCTGCGGAGTCTCTTTTCGTGCTGGGGCAGGCCATACTTACTTTTGACAATCGCTCCTCCGGCGTGGTGGTGAAGGGGTTTAATACCGCCGCTGAATTTTCCGTCAACAATCTTAAAAATTCGCTCACGCGCGGCTCCTGGTGGGAGGAAAAGCCGGTCAAGGGCGCCCCTCCGGCGCTTATCCTCGGAGAGGAACTGGCCAGGAATCTCGGGCTTTGGCTTGGCGATGAGGCCGTGCTGGTTTCGCCGCAGGGCGCTTCCACGGGCCTGGGTATTCTGCCTAAAATGAGAAAATTCAGGATAACCGGTCTGGTGCGCACAGGCTATTATGAATTTGACAATACCATGGCCTACTGCTCCCTGGGCGCGGCCGGAGATTTCTTCGGTCTCGGCGACGGGGCCAATGGCGTAGGAGCGAGGTTGAAAAATATAAATACCGCGGCCGCGGTCGCGGCGGATCTGCGCAAGACGCTGGGCTTCGCCTACACGGTAAAAACCTACGCCGACATGAACCAGACCCTTTTCGCGGCGCTGAAGCTGGAAAAATTTGTGATGTCGCTGGTGCTGGCTCTGATAATACTGGTGGCCACTTTCAATATAGCCTCCAACCTGCTTATGATGAGCGTGGAAAAATTGCGGGACATAGGCATCCTGCGCGCGCTGGGCGCCGGGCCGGGCTTCATCAGGCGCGTCTTTTTCTGGGTAGGGAACCTGATAGCCGTTACGGGGATAAGTCTGGGTGTGTTGCTTGGCGTCGGTGTTTCCGTCTTTATAGCGGTTTATCCGGTGCTGGAACTGCCCGCGGATATTTATTACATCACGAAGGTGCCGGTAGAACTTAAACTCAGGAACATCCTGGGCACCGCCGCCGTGAGCTATCTGCTGTGCATGTTGAGCGCGGTTTACCCGGCGCTGCGGGCGTCAAAAGTGAGCCCGGTGGATGCGATACGGTATGGATAAGAGCGGGCCAGGGATGGGATTGCCCTTACGCCGCGCAGGAAACCCTTGCGTGGTTTCCCCCCGAGGCGGGGCCCCCCATCCGCAAAGCGGCTTCAGGGCAACCCCATCCCTGTCCCTTGGGGAAGTGGAAGAGAAAATGGATAAGAGCGGGCCAGGGATGGGATTGCCCTTACGCCGCGCAGGAAACCCTTGCGTGGTTTCCCCCCGAGGCGGGGCCCCCCATCCGCAAAGCGGCTTCAGGG
>CAZYFL010000117.1:0-7003 GCA_964646805.1 uncultured Elusimicrobiaceae bacterium
AAAGCGGCTTCAGGGCAACCCCATCCCTGTCCCTTGGGGAAGTGGAAGAGAAAATCATGTTGCGGATTCTTTTATGGATAAGATTGTTGAGATTTCGGGGCTGAGAAAGGTTTATATGCAGGGGCATGAGCAGATAATCGTGCTTGAGGAGCTTGATTTCTCCATTTCCAGGGGAGAATTTGTCTCCATCGTGGGGCCATCGGGCTCGGGCAAGTCCACCTTACTCAACATCATCGGCCTGCTGGACAACGCCTATAGCGGGGAAATAAAGTTTTTCGGGCGTCGGCTTGAAGAGCTGGACGAATCCGGGAAGGCCGTCCTGCGCCTGAAAAATATCGGTTTTGTTTTTCAGTTTGATTCTTTACTGCCGGAATTCACCGTGCTTGAAAATATTGAGATGCCCGCCCGTTTGCTGGGAGGGGAGATTCCTGGCAGCGGCCTGGAGCTGCTGAAGCGCTTTGACCTTGAGGCCATAGCCGGCAAGTTCCCGATGGAGATTTCCGGCGGGGAAAAACAGCGCGCGGCCATGTTGAGGGCGCTGCGCAACAGCCCGGCACTGCTTATAGCCGACGAACCCACCGGAAACCTGGACCGGCATAATTCCGGGGTTATCCTGGATGACCTGCGCCGCGCAGCGGGCATGGGAGCCGCGGCGCTGATGGTGACGCACAACGAAGAGGCCGCCCGGCGCGCCGACAGGATCCTGCGCATGAGCGGCGGCAGGCTTTCGGGGTAAATCATGCTGTGTGAAGAATGCGGCGGGAAGAACGCTGTTGCTTTCTTCCGCTGTTTATATTTAAATACTGCTTATGTATCAGAAACATTGGAACCTAAAAAAACTTCCTTTTGAGAATACCCCCGACACGGAATTTTTCTTTGAATCCGAAAACCACGAGGAAGCCTTTTCGCGGCTTTCATATGTGGTGGATGAGAAGAAGGCCTGTGCGGTCATTACAGGGGCTTACGGCACCGGCAAGACGCTTATCTTAAAAACCCTGGAGCGACAGTTCAGGAAAAAAGGATACGTCTTCTCATTCGTGCAGAACCCACGGCTGGACGATCTCGGGCTGCTGAAGATAATCCTGCATAATTTTACAGGGTATAACGTGCCTAAACAGAAGGAAGACGTGTTGATGGGGATAGAGCGCTTCCTGCGGGACACCATGCAGGACGGCAAACATGTCGTGGTCGCCATAGACGAGGCCCAGCTGATAAACGACGAGAACGTGTTTGAGGAGCTGCGCCTGCTGCTGAATTTTCAGACCGAGACGCGCTTTCTGCTGACCCTGATACTGAGCGGCCAGCCGGAACTTAGGGAAAAGCTGGACTCCAACAAGCAGTTCAGCCAGCGAGTAACGCTCAGCTACCACCTGAAGCCGTTGGATTTTGGGGAGACAGGGAAATACGTAGCGCACCGCCTTGAAGTGGCGGGTTTCGCCGGGAATATTTTTGACGGACAAGCCATGGAGCTGCTTTATGAACGCTCCGGCGGCATACCGCGGTGGATAAACAATATAGCCAACATGAGCATGCTGGCTGCTTTCTCCAGGGGTGTGCAGACAATAACGGAAGCCCTGGTGACCGAAGGCGTGGAGAGCAGCAGATAAACGCAGGGATTAGGTAAAGGCATAGCGTAGGTAGAGGGCGGAAGTCAGGATTTATTACTTTACCTCTGCTTCTGTCTATACCTGCCGTTTTAAGGAGCGGTAATATGAACATTCTCGGCATCGGCGCGCATCCCGACGACCTGGAATTCGGTTGCGGCGGGACTTTTTATAAACTGGCCCGGAAAGGCCATAAGATACATATGCTGGTTATAACCCGCGGTTCGGTCGGCGGCGACCCGCGCCTGCGTCTGGCGGAGCAGGAGCGCGCAGCCGCGATGCTGAAAGCGAAGCTCTACTGGGGAGGCTTTGAAGATACCGGCGTGACCCTTAACCGCGAGCTTTTACGCGCCATTGAGGAGCGCGTGGAAGCTATAAAGCCGGACATCGTTCTGGTGAATCACGCCGCCGACACCCACCAGGACCATCGCAATGTGGCCCGCGCGGTGGAGACAGCGGCGCGTTACATGAAGAACCTGCTGTTTTATGAAGTTCCTACGACCATGGATTTCAACCCCGGCATTTTTACGGACATAGGCGCGGTCATCTCAAAGAAGGTGGCCCTTCTGAAATGCCACAGTTCCCAGGTTTACAAGACCAGGGTTAAGAATCTCTCCATAGTGGAAAGCGCGAAGGCGGCGGCCATATTCCGCGGCTACCAGGACAGGGTGAAATACGCCGAGGGTTTTGTCGCCAGGCGCCTGCTGCTGGATTACCTGCTGAACGGCAAATGATACCAACCACCCCCTTGCCCGTTTTTAACGGGCATGATAACTTCCATGTAGCGGCCTATGGCCGCAAAGGCGCAGCCCAAAAGCGGCCAGCCATATGATCATATTATTTTGTCGCGAGCCCTAAGGGGGTGCTGGGATGATACGGAGAGAGGGCGGTTTTTTATCTTTTGCCGTTCTGGCGCTGCTGCTGGCGCTGCTGCCGCCGGGAGGCTTTTCGGCCTGGACCTGGACCGAAGGGCTGCGCTGGTTCTATCTTTTCCTCATTTCCATGTCGGCTGTTTTCCTGCTGGCTCCCGCCAGCGCCTGGCTGGCCGTTAAGATCGGCGCCATGGATATCCCCGATGCCCGGAAGATGCACTCTTCCCCTGTGCCGCGCATAGGCGGCGCCGCCGTTTACCTGGCCTTTATGGCCGCCGTTATCCGCAACCAGCAGTTTTCCCGTGAAATTTACGGCATAATGATTGGCGGAACCATAATTTTTCTGCTGGGTTTTTTTGACGACTGGCGCGGTCTTTCCTCCGGTACCAGACTTTTCTGGCAGACGGCGGCGGCCCTGGTGGTCACTTTTTTCGGACTGCATCTCAGCCTTCCGGCAAAAATGCCTTTCGGTTTTGTAATCTCCACTGTCCTTTCCGTGGTCTGGCTTGTCGGGATAGTCAACGCTTTCAATTTTATGGACGGCATAGACGGACTGGCCCCTGCCATGGGATCTGTCTGCGCGTTGCTGTTCCTGGGGATAGGCTGGAAATCAAACCAGTATCCGCTTTCTTTCATCTCGGCCGCGCTGGCCGGAGCCTGCGCAGGGTTTCTGCGTATTAACTGGCGGCCCGCGCGCGCCTTCCTGGGGGACTCCGGTTCTACGTTCATCGGCTTCATACTCGGTTGCCTGGCGCTTTACGGCAGTTGGGCCACCGACAATCCCGCCGTTTCCCTTTCCACCCCGCTGCTGGTGCTGGGCATCCCCATTTTCGATGTCATTTACACCACAATTTCGCGCGTACGCAACGGCAGCATCAGAAGCGTTAAAGAATGGCTGGATTACACCGGCAGGGACCATTTCCACCACCGGCTGATGAAGCTCGGCATGGGCGTGGAGCAGACCGTGGGTTTTATAACGCTGCTCAATGTCTGCCTGGGGCTGGGCGCCTGGAATATACGGCATACCGCTTCAACGCCGGGCACTTGGTTGCTGCTGGCGCAGAGCGTGCTGATTTTTCTGATAGTGGTGGCGTTGATGATTCTGGGCCGCGATGGTTCCCCGAAAAAGGATACGGCAAAATGAAATATCCGGTTATTGACCGCGTAAAAGCCGGGATAGCTGTTGTGCCGGGGACGGAGAAATGAAACTGTCGCTTTCTTTCCTGCTGGTCTGCTGTGCGCTGCCGGCAGGGGCGCAGGGGTTGCCGGATTTGGGGGAACTGCCTGAGCCGGCGCGCTATCTGGCCGGCTATATTTCGGGGGGGGTCGGCTGGTCGTTGCCTTTCGGCGGGCACTGGGGGGATAGGGACGCCGGTTTTAAGCCTTCTCCCGCGCTTACCCTCGCCGCTTCAAAAAGGGTTGACGAACTGCTGAGCTACGGGGTGGAATCTTTCTACGGCCGGCGCCATAAGCACCGCGTTCAGCGCGATCTTGAGCTGAAGCTTTTTTCTCTCACTCCTTTTATAAAAGCCGCTTTTTCCGAGGGAGAAAAGGTTTACTATGGTATACTTGGCGCGGGCATTTACCAGTGGAAGCAGCCGGCTTTTACTTCCAACGGCTTTCGGTACGGTTCGGATTCCGGCTCTAGCGGCGGAGTTAACCTGGGGGCAGGGGTTTCGTACCCGTTCTGGTGGGAGACCCGGGCCGGCCTGGACCTGCGCTGGCACCACGTCTTCAATATGAAAGGGTCTAACCTGAGTCTGAATTCCATAGACAGTTTCAATATAATGTTCGTGGTTACCTATGGTGTGTGGAAAGACAAAAAATGGCCTTGACAAGTCAATGTTTATCTGCTATAGTATATACGGACGTCAGCCATAGGCGACCTCCAAATGAGAACTCCCCGAAGAAAGGGGAAGCGAAAACCCGCCAAAAGCGGGTTTTCGCTTTTATGGAGAATTCCACTTTTTTTCCAGATTCAAAAGAAACTCCTTTGTTTCCAGACCGCCGCCAAAACCTATCAGATCTCCGCTCTTTCCGATAACCCGATGACAGGGAACGACTATGGATATCGGGTTACGGGAGTTCGCCGCACCCACGGCCCGCGCTTTGTCCGGACTGCCTAGCCTCCGGGCCTGTTCGCTGTATGAAATAGTCCGGCCGTAGGGTATGGCCAACAACTCTTTCTAGGCGAGTTTCTGGAACGAGGTTCCGTCCATGACCAGCGGTATATCAAACCTGAAACGCATCCCCGAAAAATATTCCTCCAATTGCGTCTTTGTTTTTTTGATTACGGGGTGATTATCGGAAACCTTGAGGGACCTGACTATTTCTTCGCACCCGGTTCCTTCGCGGTCTTTCGGCCAGAGGAGCGCGTGCAATCCCGCATCCGATGCGATTATCGGCAGCTCTCCCACGGGACTTTTCATTTCGCTGAACACACAGCCTGCTGGCAGGGTTTTCATCATTCTCAGCATTTCATTTTCTCCTTTTGTGGGGCAGTTCTACAGATCGCATAATTACGTTCTCACCGCCTGAATGAACAGTTGAGGGCTTTGAGCGGTATAGGGCTCTTTCAAGTGGCCGCCCTCCAGTTTTTGCCGCACATTATCCGATTCAAGCGAAAGTTTCTTTTGAAACCCGGAAATTAGTCCTTCAGAGATGTCCACGGCGGTTATGTGGAAACCCGCCCTCGCGAGGGGAATGGAGACGCGACCGGTTCCGCAACAAAGCTCCAGTACCGGCCCGCCGGTTTCGGTTGCTATTTCCTTGTATCGCGTTATGTCATGCGCCAGACCTCGTCCAATAGTTATTTCGTCAAAGTTTTCGGGGAAAACGGAGCTTTCCGGCGAGGGGTAGTCTCCGTCGTAGTAGTGAACTGAGGGGTGTAGTGCGGTCGAATTTCCGTTCATGGGGTCTCCTTTTTTTTCTGATTGCCAAAAAATCTGTTCACGGCGAGATGGGAAAGGCGTTCCAGCACGTTCCTGTCCAACGAGAGAAAGACGCAGTCGTTCGCGCGGGTTTCGGAAATAACTCCCGCTTCGCGTAACACATGGACATGATGCGATACCAGCGGTTTGCTCAGGTTGAGCGTGTTTGAGATGTTTACCGAACTTACCGGAGCCCGAGCAATAATTGACGCTATCGCCGCCCTGGTCGGGTCGCCGAGCGCCTTAAATATAAGGCAAGGATCAAGTTCCGGCGCCGCCGCATTTTTGTCGGAAAGCGAAAAAGGCAGCGTGGACGATAAAGCCGGTTCGAAATATGGGAAAAACACCACGCATCCTCCGTTTTTCCCGGCGGTTGTCCAATATCGTTTGTCATTAAATACAGAGGGGAAAAAATATCCCCTGACGATTTGTTTAAATGGCAACTGGGCGCCCCCGCGCACCGCGTTGATTGATTTACGCTTTTCGTCTACTTCGATCCGCAGAAGAGCCTGTTTTGCAAATTCGTTGAAAGTGTGCGAGTCAAAAAGCCTTTTTTTCTCATCCAGTGATTTTCGGAGCAACGGTTCCAGCAAAACCCAGTCATTCCTGAAAGAATGTTCCCAGAATAGCTCCAGCATGCGGATGACGGCTTGTCTGAAGCGGTCCGGAGCGTACAAAAGGAGTTCCAACGCGGCCGACATGCCCCGGCCCTGCTGATAAGGATAGAGGCCGATGAAAGCGAGCCACTCGCGTTTGACTGCCGGGACGCGGGCAAGAGCCTCGGTCAGAGTGACTTTGCTTCGTAATAGATTATTTACGATATCCCGATAATGGATGGCGCCGTAAAGTATTTCCCGCTGGAAATCGCGGAGATCCTGTTTTTTTAATTCGGCGATGATGCGTTCAAATGGGGCATCAACAGGGATGGTGTTGAGCGTATCCGCGATGACAGGCCATAGCGTGGGACAAGAGCCCAGGGCTTGAAATTCTGTTTTAAAAAGCTCCGGCATTTTAGCGATTGTGCGTTTTTGCCATTGTCGGCGGACACGGAAATTTTTATCCGTCAACGCCTGCAGCGCAAAAAAGAGTTCAAAACGGATGCCGAGCGTGAATTCGAAACGGGTTTTGATATCTGTTTCAACTGATTTAATGGGCATATTATGAATTAAATATAAATTTAACTCGCATGTCAAGCGTTTTTTTGCGGGGTAAAATATTGAGCTGGTTGAATGCGTCTCGATTAAAATGTAATCCCGAGGCGGTGCGCCCTGTTTGGTTTTGACGTTTTGTGAAAAGTAATCTCATTTTTTCTACAATTCGGTTTCATGTTGTTGTATAATACTTATATCCTTATAAGAACAAAGGAGGCGCAATTATGAAAAAAATAACCATAACCACCATCTCAACAATCGCGGAAGCCGCCTCTCTTTCCTGCCTTAATTAATTGAATTAGCCCCGACAAACTGACGGTTCCGCCACGGAGGCCGCCGCACATTGGCGCGTGGCCGCCCCGCCCACACAGCAAAAAGACCACCGAAGTGTGGTGGTCGAATTGGGTAAAGAGTGGCGCGGTCAACGGGGGCCAAAAACTAACTTT
>CAZYFL010000118.1:0-6969 GCA_964646805.1 uncultured Elusimicrobiaceae bacterium
GCAAGGGCGCGCAGGGCAGCCCCCCGGACGGCCCTCCCCACTGTCTGAATCGCAGCTACTTCAACATCCAATCTTCAACCTTAACGCCCTTCGCCGCCAGTTCCGCGCGCCAGGCAGCCAGCGCGCCGGGTAGTCTTTCTTCGGCCTTTTTCAACCAGGGGTTAAAGGGGGCGGGGAAATCTTCAGCGGCGGTCCGGTACCAGATATAAGCCTGCTTTGCCGAACTTTCCAGAACAAAAAAATCGCGCTCAGCGGACGCGAGCGCCACGGCGCGCCCGAACTGTTCCCTTGTCAGTTTTCCGCCGGCGGAATCTTTTTCAATGGCCGAAACCCGCTGTTTGAACAGGGTCTCATAATGCGCGGCTTTGCGCTCCGGGTTGTCGCGCCAGAGGGCGTGCTCTTCGGCCCTGAGCAGCGCGCCCCGCGAACGCAGCGCCAGGTCGCCCGCCGCAAGCAGAAAAAAAACCGGAACCGCTATGGCGATCCAGACCCAAACCCGAAAATTGCAGTTGAAATAATTTTTCATTGGAAGAGTGCGCGAAAAAATATTTATGCCGATTTTCGGAAGGATAAAATGATGAGGGAAAAGACACTGGAAAACAAAGGGATTCTTTTCGTCCCTTAGCCTTTATCCTTTGGCTACGGCTTCCTCAGCGCGGGCTGGGTTTTAAGGAGTTTGTGTATCAGGGCTGTCAATACCTGGGGCTTCACCGGTTTCTCTATGAAATCTCTGACATTGGGTTCCTGTTTTATCATGTCGGAAGTGGAGCGGTCGGTGTAGCGGCCCGTTATTATCACTATGGGGATGCTGCCGGTATCGTCGCTCTGCAGTTCGCGCAGTATCTCAAAGCCGCCGAACCTAGGCAGCATCAGGTCCAGCAGTATCAGGTCGGGGCTGACGGTACGGGCCTTGTTCAGCGCTTCTTCCCCATCCGCCGCTTTTTCAATCCGGAAACCCTCTTTTGAGACTATAAACTCAATAAGTTCCCGCACCGAATCGTCGTCGTCAACTATCAGTACCAGCTTGTCGGCGGGCCTGCCGAACACGGAAGTGTTTTCCATTTCTTTCCCCTTGAACCGGCGCTGAAGAACTGAAGTTTTTATTTTATCCGCTTCAGAACTTCAGTTCTAAATGTTGGTGGTGACCAGCGTTTCGGTGGTTTGCACCCCGTGTATGCCGCGCACCTCGCGTACTATAAGGGCGCTAAGCTTGTCTATGGTGTCTGATTCCGTCACCAGGATGGCATCCCAGCCGCCGAAGGTCATATAAACGTCTTTCACGCCGCGTATGTTCTTTATCTGCTGCACGGCTTTCTGTTCAAGGCCGGCCACCAGCTTGCAAAGTACAAAAGCTATCATGTTTCCTCCAGATAAACTATATTCTCTCGTTCCACTCCGGGGCGCGATACTTGGCTTCCGCTATCGCGCCGGTCTTCAAGCGGGCGTCTTCCGGCATCTCCGCCGCTTCCCACTCCAGCCCGAACTCTCCGGCTAAAGCTTCGGCTACCGCGTTCCTGTGCAGGACGGAGTTAGAGCGCGCATCCGGGGTTTGGAAGGAGGCCTGGTAGAGCATATGGCCGCCGAACTTCCGGAGAGCCCCTCCAAGCGCTTTCCTGCCATTATACAAAATATCCATGTTAACCGGTCTGGCGAAACAGTTCATAACCGGGTCGTTTACCGCGTAGTCCTTCGTTTTTTCCTTCAGCAGTTCAAAACCCGCGCCCAGGAGGGAGTATTGCGCGGTTATCGCGCGGTGCAGCCGGTCATAGGTTTTCCCAGGCTCAAAGCAGGCGACTGGAGAAGGGAAGATGAAGGAGAAGGTCAGATCGGTCTCGTGAAAGACTATCCCGCCGCCGGTGGGGCGGCGCGTTACGGCTTTTATCGTACTGCCGGCCGCAGTTATAACCTCACCCACTGCCTGCCGCCGTTGCGAATAGCCGAAAGTTATTCCCGGCCCCTTCCAGTTGTAGAAGCGCAATACGTATGGCGCGGGCATGGTCTCGCAGAGCGCCTCGTCCGCGGCCATCTGGCCGTACACGTCTAACGGGGGTGTTTCAACTATTAAGCCTTTCATGAATATTCGTGACCAGTGGGGATTCCGCCCGGAACCGGTTATTCCCTTTCCTTACCATCTCAGATTCGGCTGCCTGGCGGCCAGCGCTTCGTCCATGCGCTTCACCGGCATGGTGTGCGGGGCATCTTTGAGCTTCTGCGGGTCTGCCATGCCCTCGTCGTGCACGGTCTTCATGGCGGCCACGAACTCGTCCAGCGTCTCCCTGGATTCGGTTTCTGTCGGCTCTATCATTATAGCCTCGCGTACTATCAGGGGAAAATATACCGTCGGGGCGTGGAAGCCGTGGTCCAGCAGGCGCTTTGCAATGTCCAGCGTATTAAGGCCCCTGGCTGTCATGTCCGGCCCGGGCGTCAGCACGCACTCGTGCATGCAGTATTCGCTGGAATACGACGGGTAAATGTCCTTGAGCAGGCTGCGGACGTAGTTGGCGTTTATTATGGAGCACCGGGCTATGTCGCCCAGTTCCTCAACGGAATGCGCCAGCAGGTAGGCGTAGGATTTTACCAGCACGGCGGTGTTGCCGAAGAAGGCCTTAACCCTGCCGACGGAGCGGCTGTCGCCGAAGCCCAGAACATAGGAGAGGCCTTCCTTTTTCACCATTGGCGCCGGCAGATGCGGGGTAAGGCGTTTCTTTACGGCTATGGCGCCGGCGCCGGGCCCGCCGCCGCCGTGGGGGGTGGAGAAAGTCTTGTGCATGTTAAGGTGCATCATGTCCACTCCCAGCTCGCCCGGTTTTACCATGCCGATGAGGGCGTTGAAGTTGGCGCCGTCCATATAAACCAGCGCGCCGGCGGCATGCGCGGCGCGGCAGATTTCCTCTATGTCGGTCTCAAAGATGCCCAGCGTGTTGGGGACGGTCAGCATCAGCGCCGCGGTCTTCGGACCCAGGCGCTTCTTCATGGCCTCCACGCTCAGCCTGCCGTCGGGGCCGGAGGCGATGTTGACGTTTATGAAACCCAGCATGGATGCTGTGGCGGGGTTTGTGCCGTGCGCCGAATCCGGTACTATTATCTCGTTGCGCGTCTCGCCTTTGGCTTTGAAGTAGGATTTGGCTACCAGCAGGCCGGTGAATTCGCTATGGGCTCCGGCTGCGGGCTGCAGGGTTATATCGTCCATTCCGCACAGTTCGGCCAGGCGGCCGGAGAGGTCGTGGAGCAACTCCAATGTGCCCTGCGCGGAGGCATCATGGGCCAGCGGATGCAGGCCGGCGAAGCCGCCGAGAGCTGCGGCCTCCTCGTTAAAGCGCGGGTTGTACTTCATGGTGCAGGACCCCAGCGGGTAAAAATGGGTGTCCACCGAGAAGTTAAGCCGGGAGAGGCGGGTGAAGTGGCGCACCACCTCCAACTCCGACAGTTCCGGCAGGCGGGGGGGTTTTTTGCGTTTAAGGGCGGCCGGAAGAGCGGCCTTTGCGCGCAGAGGGTTTTTCACTTTCAGCCCCCGGCGGCCCGGGTCGGATTTCTCAATGCTGAGACGGTTGTCTATGGCGGAGACGCAGATCATATGTTCTCACTGATCGCCTTTTCCAGCTTGAGGATGTCTGCTTCGGTTTTGGTTTCCGTGGCGCAGACCAGCAGCGTCTCGCCCAGTTCCGGGTAGAGCGGGGCCAGCGGCAGGCCGGCATCCACGCCGCAGCAGGCTAGTATCTTCTCGCGCAGTCTGGCAGCGTTGCAGGGCACGGAGAGCACGAACTCGTTAAAGAATGGCCCTGTGAACTTAAGAGCCACGCCCTTTACGGAGGTCAGGCGCCCGGCGGCGAAAGCGGCCGCGCCGGCGTTGGCTTCGGCCAGCTCCTTAAGGCCTTCCGGCCCCAGCAGGGCCAGGTAAACCGCGGCGCTCAGGGCGCAGAGGGCCTCATTGGAGCAGATATTGGAGGCGGCCTTGTCGCGGCGTATGTGCTGCTCGCGGGCCTGCAATGTCAGCACGAAACCGCGCTTGCCGTTCCTGTCTTTTGTCATTCCGGCTATGCGGCCCGGCATCTGGCGCACATGCTCTTTTTTGCAGGAGAAAATACCGAGGTAAGGCCCGCCATACGAAAGCGGCAGCCCCAGGCTCTGGCCTTCGCCTACGGCGAAGTCGGCGCCGTATTCTCCGGGAGTCGCGAGCAGTCCGAGGCTGACCGGGTCCGCGGCGGCTACCAGGAGGGCGCCCCTGGTCCTGGCGGCGGCCGCCACAGGGGCTATGTCCTCTATAAGACCGAGAAAATTCGGGGTCTGCACGGCGACGCAGGCGGTCTGGTCGTCGAGCATGACGTGGAGGGCCGCCATGTCTATGATGCCGTCTTTATGCGGTATTTTTACATAGGCGTATTCGGGAGAGTGCGCGAAATAAGTTTTGAGCGTATCCACATACTGCGGGTTCATGCCGGCGGAATAAAGAATCTTCTTCCTGCCGGTGATGCGCGCCGCTGCGCGCGCGGCTTCGGCGAAAGAACTGGCCCCGTCGTACATTGAGGCGTTGGCGCAGTCCATGCCGTAGAGGGCGCAGACCGAGCTTTGGTATTCGTAGATGGTCTGCAGGGTGCCCTGACTGGCCTCAGCCTGGTAGGGAGTGTAGGCGGTAAGGAACTCGCCGCGGGAGATTATAGCTCTCACCGCCGCCGGGGTGTAGCGTTCATAGGCGCCGCCGCCCAGGAAGCTCAGGGGAAGCTTGTTCTTCGCCGCCAGTTCCGCCATGCGGTCCGCCGACTGCGCCTCATCCAGGCTTTCCAGCGGCAAATTGAATTCAGGCCAGAGGAATTTGGACGGCACCTGCTTAACCAGGTCTTCAAAAGAGGCGACGCCTATGGTTTTAAGCATCTCCTCCTTGTCCGTTTTCGTGTGCGGGATGTACATTAGCGCGCTGTCTGTTTTACGAATTCCTGATAGGCGGCCCAGTCCATCAGGGTTTCGCCTTCGGCTGGGTTGGACGGCTTCATCTTGAACAGCCAGCCGCCTTCCAGGGGGGCCTGGTTGAGCAGCGCCGGGTCGCCGGTGACGGCTTCGTTGACGGCCGTAACTTCACCGGAGATCGGCGCGTAAATGTCAAAAGCGGATTTAACGGATTCCAGCACGGCGCAGGGTTTCTCTTTTTCAAGCTTCTGGCCGACTTTCGGCAATTCCACAAATACCACGTCGCCCATCTCGCGCTGGGCGTGATCTGAGATTCCCACTACCGCTTCCGCGCCGAGGTACGCCCATTCGTGGGTTTTGGCATATTTGGCTTCTTCGGGTTTAGGCATGATATTCTCCTTTGTCAGGCTGAAGGCTTGAGGGCTTTACCCTACTTGAACGCGGCGCCCTTGTAGAAGGGTACGCGCGCGACCTCGGCTTTTAGGCGACGCCCGTGGATTTCAATTTCCAGCGGGGCGCCGGGCCTCAGGTCCGGCGGCACAACGTATCCAACGCCTATGCCCTTCTTAAGAGTGGGGGAATAGGTGGCGCTGGCAAGCTCCCCTATTTGCCTGCCGTCCATGAAAATCTTACAGCCTGGGCGGGGTATGCCGCCGGCAAGCGTTATTCCGGTAAGGCGGCGTTTCACGCCTTCGGCCTTCTGTTTTACCAGAATTTCTCGGCCTGTAAAGTCTCCCTTGTCCAGGGAAACCACCCAACCGTAGCCGGATTCATAAGTGGTGTGAAAATCGTCAGCGTCCTGGCCGTAAAGCAGGTAGCCGGATTCCAGGCGCAACGTGTCACGCGCGCCCAGTCCGCAGGGCGCTATGCCGTAGGGCTTGCCCAACTCCAGCATATCCTCCCAGAGCCGGTTGATTATGGAATGGGGGGCGGTTATCTCAAAGCCATCCTCGCCGGTATAGCCGGTGCGGCTGATATAGCAGCGCTCTCCCATTATGTCTTTTTCAACTATGCCGAAGCGGGGGAGTTTCAGTGCTTCCGGGGCGAAGGTATTGAACATTTTGGGTACGCCGGGGCCCTGTATGGCTATCATTGAGTAATCGTCGCTCTTGTTTTCCAGCGTAACGCGCAGTTTGCCGGCCTGACTCTTGAACCATTCGTAGTCCTTTGTGGAGGTGGCGGCGTTCACTATGACCAGATAGCGGCCGGAGGCCAGGCAGAAAGCTGTGATGTCGTCAACCAGGCCGGCATTGGGGTTGGTGACGTGGGAGTATATGCCCTTGCCGGGGGTAGCTTTGCGCAAATCGTTTGCGTTGGCGTTCTGCAGCAACTTGAAGGCATCCGGGCCGGTTATGAAGATCTGTCCCATATGGGAAACGTCAAAGATGCCGGCCGAGTTGCGCACGGCCTCGTGTTCCTTAAGTATGCCCGCGAAATGTATGGGCAGTTCCCAGCCGTGGAAGTCCACCATCTTGCCGCCATATTTCCTCGTGGTCTCGTTCAATGCTGTGCGGCGTATGATAGTTGCGGTGGACATCTTACCCCCCTTAAATGGAATTCTTTGCGGATGTTTAAGGTATATAAATTTATAACAAATATAGACAAAGCCAGGCAATGCTTAATGTGCCCAAAAAATCAGATAAAACTGATTTTTTGGGATCTGATAACGGAATTGCCGTCGGTAGATCTCAGCGCTGAACGGGAAATGGGGTTTCACCAAAACGGTGAAAAAACAGGCTCAAATAAGGTGGTTGTGAAAAATCGGCAAAGTTGGTGATTTTTTTACCGCAGCGCTTTCAGAAATAAATAAAATATACCTCGTAGTCAGAACGCAAATTCAGTCCACGAGGTACATATAAATGATAACAAAGAATCTTGGCGATTTCAAAATCACGACGACGAAGCAGGCGATAACATCTTTTGCCGGATTGCCGCTGTTGCTGGGGATGGCAAAGAATCTCGGGCTGGAAGAGCGGCTTAATGCGTTGCCTGTGAAAGAACGTGCGCGCGGCTATAAGCCGGCGGAAAGCGCGTTTGCGCTGATGGGTTTGATCCAATCGGGCGGGG
>CAZYFL010000119.1:0-6969 GCA_964646805.1 uncultured Elusimicrobiaceae bacterium
GGTCATCCGCCTCAAAGGTCTGAAATCTGCAGGGGAGTGCGGCTATGATTTTCATTTTTTTACCTTCCTTATGCCGACCGCCTCAAAGGTCTGAAATCTGCAGGGGAGTGCGGGAGCCCCTTAATAACTGCTTTTCCCTAAAGCATTTATTTGCTGTTTTGCGAGCACACTCCATAATGTAACCTGCCTAAAATAATCCCCTTCCTGCAATATTTAGTTCCCATAGGAGAATTTATGGGGCGAGCGCTATCCCTTACCTACTACGGAATGCTGGCACTCGCAAAAGAGCCGACACTCCGGATGCAATCGCACACGCAGATTTCAAAGAACTTTGTCTTTTCAATGGCGGAGAAAAGATGGTCGGTGGCCTTAGCCAATATTAGTATAACAGGAAATCCGATAAAGAGCAATGCTTTTTTCGCGCAGTTTTTAAATAATTGTCACCCTTGTGCGCCCGACATAAGGGCGCCCCAAAGACTCTATATGCAGACTAATCTTGCCTGAATCGGGGCCTAACGCGACAAAAAGCACTTGGTCCTCATCGTGGTTCAGCTCCGTATGCAAGACAGCCTTTAATTCCTCATACCGTAAAGCGTTCAGCCGGCTTTCAAAGACAGAATACTGCAACCGATGCCCATACCCCTCCATAATACGCGCGACATGCCGTAATCTGCGCGGATTACTTATATCATAGCTGACCAAGTACAACTGGTTCGCGCTCATCTGGTAGTGAAAGCCGTGTAGCCCGCGGCCTCCCCCCGCAGGAAACGCCAAAGCTGGCGCCCCTGTATTTCAAACATCCGCCTGTAGCTCATCTGATAACCGAAAACAGGGTGGGTAACTTCGGTGTCTAGCCTCCGGAACCAGCCCTGCCAGAATGCCCGGCGCCCCTGCTCATTCAAGGCGCAACCCTCGGATGAAAAGATAAAATCGGATTTCGCGTCCAGTTCCCCGCGATTCAACAGGGAAAGCGCAAGACTATCCACTACGAGCGGCCGGAACTCTTCCATCAGGTCAAGCGCCAAGGCCGGGCGCCCGTACCGGGGGTGGTGGTAGAAGCCCAGGAAAGGATCCAGCCCGACCGTATGGCATACCCCGGACAGCTCTTTGGCGAGAATGCTGTAGCCAAGCGAAAGCAACGCGTTCACAGGATCGCGCGGAGGCCGCCTGTTACGCCCGTTAAAATCAAAAGCGGCGTTTTTCAGCATAGTCGAAAACTGGCCGAAGTATAAAGCCGCCGCCTCGCCCTCAATACCGAGGAGTTGCGCCTCATTT
The DNA here is from genome assembly GCA_964646805.1 of uncultured Elusimicrobiaceae bacterium. Classification (GTDB taxonomy): domain Bacteria; phylum Elusimicrobiota; class Elusimicrobia; order Elusimicrobiales; family UBA9959; genus UBA9959. The sequence goes on from CAZYFL010000119.1 coordinate 1,276, forward strand.
TCCGCCCCGCTTGCTTTTTCACGCAGGCCTTTCAACTGCGCGAGAATATTTTCAGCCGCGCTCCCGTTGCGCATAAGCATTACACGCTGGTTGTGTATTTTCCCGCGTACTATTTCTTTCGCAAGCCCTAATTTAATCGCGGAGTCCGAGAATAGATTATACTGGCCGCGGCGGGCGTCTATACCCGACGCTGGCAATCCCCGCAAAAGCCCAAGGAATCTCCCGGAAGCCGCGAAATAGGCGATATCAATAGTCTCTTCCAGGCACAACTGCATAAGCTGGGCGCTGACTTGCACCGGGCCGTACAGGTATATAGCCCGCAACTGATGCAGCGGCACTTTGGCAAGCGTTTCTTTATCCCGCGTCACCCGCACTTCGTCGCCATGTTTGCCGACATATGACCGGGCATCCTGCACAACCAGGACCTCCCCCTCATCACGGTCAGCCAAAGGAGGCTCAAGTTCCTTCGGCGCCGGGGAGCCTGGGTTGGCCCAGTATCTTGATTCGTTGGGGAGGCATACGGGGTAAGCGGAACAGAACGAACACCGCCTGTCATTTTCCAAAGGTTTGGGACAGATACCGGAAGAAGCGGTTTCCCGCGCTTCTTTGGTTATGGTTTCAACTTTTTTTAACAACTCATCTGAAAGTTCAACCGGGACCCTTTTACGGTCTGCCGCATAATATATGGCCGCACTGTTTATCTTTAAACCCGCTTCACGCGCCAATAGCGCATAAGCCGCGACCTGAACGGCGTCAAAATCTTTCGCGGCCAGCGAACCATCGTCAGCCCTCTTTGCCGAACCCTTCTTATAGTCGAGCACGGCGCAGCCTTCAGGCCCGCCTTCAAGCAGATCAATCTCACCCACCAACCCCAGCCTGCCGCTTTCAAGTTTCAGGCTCCTCAGAGCCGCGCCGTCGGCAACAGACAGCCCTTCCCAATCTTTCAACTGCGACGGTTTATCCACCTGCCTGTGGGTTGAAGTGCCGGCTGCGGTATCCGCATTGGGGACAAAGATGCGTTCAACCCATTGCAGATAAAACAGCCTGGGACAATAGACGAAATTACTAAGATACCGCACTCCCATAGAAATGGGAGCCCCCTCTCCTGAATCCGGCATATTATGATTTATCGGAAAAAACCTTTTCCCTTCTGTGATTGATTTCCCTACACCGCGCCCACTCGCGCCTTTTTATTTCGTACCGCAAAGCTTTCCAGCTGACAAGCTGTATTTTTTGCGGGCCTTTACCGGCGGCCAGTTCCGCTTTTCCCCACTGGACCAGGTGGGAATAGTCGGCAAAATAGTTCGGGGTGGTGTCTTCGGCGCTTTCGGGCTCTTCCTTGCCCCGTGTTTCCACTACCTCCACCTCTTCCGTTCCGAACTTGCGCTTTTCATAGGCGAAGATCTTTTTATTCTTCCGCCTTGTCCGTAATCTGGGATGGATGGACCATTCCAGCGGGTCGGCGACAGCGCGCAAACCAAGGTTAATGGCGGCGTTTATATCCGCCTGCACAACCTTCGGCGATATGCCAGTGTCCGTAGTGGTATCCGTTATCGGCACAAAAATCGGACCGCCGGCAATCGGGAGAAGAACAGTGCGCGGGACGCGTGGGTTGCCCGCGTTTAACCGCGCCAACATTTCAACAGCTCCGCCTATTTTATCCGCCATAGCCGGACCATCGCCGTCCGTCTTATTTTTCAGCCAGCGCCAGGGCGCAGTGTGTTCAAAGCCCGGAGCGACTTCCACCGCGCGGAAGCCAGCCACGCCGCTGCGAGAGCAGAAACGCGAGGAATACGCCGCGGGCGTTTCCAATATCGGCGGCACTGACTTATTCCCTGCCATAGAAGGATAGAACACTTCGCACAACATCCTAAGTTTATCCCGCACTGCGCGGTGGCACCATTTCATCAGGCGGCTGTTCTCCCTTGGGGAACGGCCCTGGGAGCTAAGATAGCGGGAAAGGTTTTCTATGACGATTAAACTTACCGGGGAAGCCGTTTTAGTATATGCGCCATGCAGGTCTTCGGATCCGGCGCGCTCCTTCTTTTCTGTTCCCGGAGCGGCCAATTTCAGGCCGAGGGCTTCGGCCAATATCATATGCGCCGTCTGGTTGACACGCTGCTCTTTCATCCGGTCAAGTTTATCCAGCAGGGCCGGGCAGCAATCCGGTATGGAATCATCCCTGCGCTTTGGGGCCGCCTTTCCTATTTCCCTGCGCAGCGTCTGGTTCAGGGACTGGAAACGCTTGCGGAGTTCAGTAAGCTGCTCTATCCTTTCCATAGACAGGCCGCGCTGTCCGCACAGCTTCACATTTTCGGCTGGCCCCGTCTGCGTAAGAAGGAAGCAGTCTATTTTATTAGGATTGGGACCCCAACTCCAACTGCGCCCCCTCAGCGGCAGAACGCGATTAGCAAGGCGGATAAGCAGCGGCGGAAGTTCAGCCTGGTCTTTTTTCAGTTTTTCAAGTATGAACACTTTCAGCCGCGTGTCTTTTTTCTCAGCCAGACCCTTCCACGCTTCCGGGAGACGTTTACCATCAGCAACATCCGCTATTTCCAAATAGGCGGTCGCTTCTTTTTTGCCTTCTCCCAGAAAATGCGCCCAGCGGTGCAATTGGGCCAGGCGCGATTGCGCGCGGCGGGCCGCGACCAGAAGTTTATCGTTCTGCTCCGGGAAAGAGAGCTTTGTGCGCCAGTTATCCGGCATGAAGTCTGCCTCGGCGCTGCCTAAAGCCTCCAGCAGGTTTGCGGCTTCTTTGATTTCCGCCTCGTTGCCCATGCGGCCCTTTTCTCCTGACAGCTCCTCGCGGAACGCGTAACCGGAGTCCGCGTCGCGGCTTGCACCTTTGCGCCAAACTATCGCGTCCTCTCCGGGCAACCGGAACAGTCCCTGCCCGCTTATTTTGGCATACCAGCCGGAGCCGCCTGCATTCCCTATGAACCGTGCCTTTTCGCTTTTAACCTTGCTCACCTCAATGCGGGCAAAAGCGCCGGCATCGCGCTGGCCGAGGTCCACCGACAGGCAGGAAAAGGAATCCACCATTTCCCACCAGGGCTTATCAGGTTTTTGATTTGGTTTTAACTGCTCCAGTTCGTGCGGCCACCGTAAACTGCTCAAAGTGGAAAGGTTAAACCAATTGAATTGTTTCGCCCAATTCACGCCTCCGGAAACAAGTTTCTGGAGATTTACAGTGTTTACCTCCACCGGGAACACCAACTGCATATTATCGGCATTGTAAGGCATCAGAGTAACTTTTGTCCGAGAAAAGTCCTGCCGGTCTGATTCGGCCAGGCCCAGCCCTTTCATCATCGGTTGCAGCCATTTCGTGGAAGCGAGGTCTTCAGTTCCGGCGGCCCGGATCTGGTCACGCTTTAGACGGGGCGCGGAGTAAGTAACGCGCAGCTCCACAGGACTGTAACCTTTATTCTTCTTTAAGGCCGCCCTGGCGGTAAATTGGAGAAGCCCGGAGGGCAGCATCCCAGGAAGGTGTGCCGTGTGGTAGGCACCCGTCTTCGGAAAATCAAAATATCGCTTAGAGTACTCTGGGTGCGCCGGGGTAAAGCGTATTGGCTGCGTTTTATCTTTTGACTCGCGTTCCAAGTCTTTATAGTCCAACCAAGCCTTCAACGGGTCCGCGGCGTGGAAAGGTTCTTTTCCATCATCTCGCCAGATTGGCCGGTATTTTTCCTCCAGAAGTTTCCCATAGAGCTCTGCGCTGCCGAAATCGTCACGGTGTGCGGATTGCTCTGAAACGAGGATTTCTTTCAGTTTTTTATTCAGCTCTTCGGAAGAATGTTTCTTAGCAATTTCCTTGCGCCACTTCTCCCTAAGCTTGGAATAGCCGCGCAAAGTTCTTTGAGAAATGGAATACTCGATTTTTCCGCCCGGGGTTTCAGATTCGGCCAAGTACGCCAAATCCTCTGTCACTAATTTTTCTAATAGGGTTTTCCTTAAATCCCCCTTGAACCCCGGCAGGTGCTGGCCTTCGCCTTCTTCCCCTTCGGCGGACGCGATTTTGCCGCCCTCCCCGTCCATCAACGAAATTTTATTACTGATTTCCTTAACCATAACCTCTCTTTTCTGTGTATCTTCATAATATCTGTGAGGCGACATTATCGCCTCAATAAAGGCGGCCAGATCGAACTCAAACCATACTGCACGGATATCTTTTTTCTTATTCATCACGACATTAGTGAAATATTCGCATGGATTTTTATTTCCGTTGGCCACCCGAAGCGCGTTAATGTTGTCGGCATGGACTTTTGTATCCGTTCCGTCACGCGCGGCTCTTTCAGCGGCTCTAAACTCGCCTCTGGTTTTTGCCTTCAAGGCCTCCCACACTTCATCAAAAGGCAAATACCGGAAAACCACTGCGTATGAAAACGCGCCGGTCGGTCTATGCCCAAGTTTGTATAGGGGGAATTTATTTGCCCTTTGTCGCAGCACCTCCTCAAAGTCTGCGCGGTATTTCCCCCAGCTTGAATTCTTTTTAGCTAAATTCTCAAACTGTTTCATACCTTCCTGAACCGTAACCTTATAGTCCGGCGGGGCGGCAGCGGGGCGGCATTTTACAAACTGGTAAGGGTCAATTTTTTCAGCAAGCAGGCCCAGATCGGAAGCGCCGGCAGAATGTATTTCCTTAATGATGCCGGAACGATCAATTTTTTGCTGTTGGCCGACATCATCAGGAGTCGCGCTAAAATGCTCCGGTACGGAACAAAAAAATGGCAATTTGCTAACACAAACCTGATTCAAATCTGACTTATTGGCTTCCTGTAATAATTCAATCAGAGCCCGCGCCCTGACACCCGAATCAGCCTTGCACCCTCTTAATAATGCCTCGCAACATTCCTTGAACCCGGTTTTAGCGGGATCCAAGCCAAGAATTTTGGCCACCCTTTCATGCGGTCCGTTAAAAACAATCGCGCGGCGGCTGGAGTTCTCCCAGTTGCTTTCAACCTGCTTCGCCCAGTCGCACACAGCTTTAAGACGCGTTTCTGCCGCCTCCAGCCCGCCTTCGCCGGGAGCAGCCAGGTGTTTTTCCGCAAATCCCTGCGCGTCCGCCCCCTGCGCCAAGGCGGCCAGCATCAAGGTGTAATAATTTACCGCGTCCTGAAATAATTCATGATGCGCCCAGAGATGGGCGGACCAATTCTCAAGTTTTTCCCAGTCATTCGTACTTCCGGCGACTAGTTTTTCAACAGCTGTAATGCGTCCCTGATAAATACGGTTCATGTTTTCCTTGTCATTCGTATACAGTTTGCGCGCTGAAGCAAATACTTCGCTACAGAGTGAAAGTGTGTGGTCGGGGAGATTATTGACTTGTGAGTAATTTATTCCCCCCTGAACCCTTGAAATATTTTAGCAAATACCTATTTGGGAGCGATAAATTTTAATTTTGTTCCCGAGTTGGAGTATCAATCGGAAAAATGCACAAGGATTTTCTGTAAAGGATATTGCGAGGTGTTTTACGGAAAATTAAAAAGCCCTGAAATTATCAGGGCTTTTTAATTGCGGGGGCAGGATTTGAACCTGCGACCTCAAGGTTATGGGGACTGCGATACAAAATGGCCTTTTTAGGCCCTTTTTGGGCCTTTTTTAGCCCTTTTTCCGTCTAACCTTGCGAACTAAACTGACTGCTTCTCAAGTCTGCAAAGAACAAATATCGCTTATAAATTATAGCAAATTTTCAGT
>CAZYFL010000120.1:0-6967 GCA_964646805.1 uncultured Elusimicrobiaceae bacterium
CCTTCTCCTACCCAAGTCTGAATAAGAGTCTGATAAGGCTGCTTCGTCTTCCTGGCTATTTCTTTGGCGCCTTCAATTTGCCAATTAGGCAGCCTAAGGGAAATCAAGCGCTTCTTGGCGCGTTCCTTGATTCTTTCTGCGAGCGCCGGCGCCAGAATCAAAGCTTCATCTAGAGCCTTCATACCTTTAAGGTAAGGCCCCATATCGTGAGTTTCAACGAACTTAGAAAACTCGTCTTCGGTTTTAAAATTAGGAAGTTTTTTAGTATTCATTTTATTCTCCTCTCTGATAGCGTCTTTTTTCGGTCCCAGACATTGTCCTGGCCGTGACTGTCCGGACAATCCCCAATTTAATCTCAAAGACAATAAACAAGTAGCGGCCAGCCGCGCTTCTACCTAGCAAAATGTATCTTCCTATCCAAGAGGGAAAGATGACATATTTTTCTTCAAAGGCCTCTTCTACTTCATCCGGCAGCACATCGTGACGTGCGATGTGCTGCTCATTCTTCTCATCCCAGTTGAATCCTTGTATGTTCATTGTGTAGCTATAATATAGTATATACAGAATATGGGGTATTGTCAAGGGGCCTGGAGTGGGTACAGTTCTTGGCGGCAAATAGTGTACAGGTGTTCGTCTTGCTATTTTTTGCAATATCCTAATTTTGTAAGATTTTAAGATCGCGAATCACAAAAATGTTTTGCCTTTGAAGTTTTAGAACGCATCGGCCTACCTTAAAACAGGGTTTAGATTGAAACTGGCCATCTCTGAAGCCCCAGGCAAGACTTAGTTTTTTGCGGCAGGCTGATCCTGCGGGAGTTTTTATCGAGTATTGTCACCTCTTCTTGTCTACCGCACTCTTTTTTTTACGGGAGAGGTGCGCCCAAACGACAAAAAACGCCTCAAATTGTACACCTAATCCCTGCGGAAACTGTACACTTTTGGACCGACGTTAACACGGTTTCCTACGAGGCGGGGCCCCCCATCCGCAAGGGCGCGCAGGGCAAGCCCGCCGCCACCCGCAACAACAACCTGAGCAGTTACATTTCAAAGAGCGATTATTTTACCCTCTGCGAAATTTCCTCGTCGGTAAGGTAGCAGGCGGGGTCGGCCTCCCACATATCGCCGGTTGCCCGGAGTGCGCGCACACGGAATCCTCCCCCGCAGGTGTCTTTCCAGCTACAGGCGCCACAGCGGCCCCTTAACAATGGCAGGCGGTTCCTAAGCCCGGCCAGGACGGGGTGCTTCCCCTCCGTCCACACCTTGCTGAATGGCGTCTGGCGTATATTGGCGATAGTCAGGTCCTGCCAGAACTGGTCCGGATGTATGTTCCCCTTCCAGTCTATATTGGAAAGGGTAACGCCAGAGCCGTTGGCCCCGCCGCCATTCCATTTAAGCACTTCAAGAACGGCTTTGGCGCGCTCCGGATCGCGCTTCAGCAGCTTAAGGTAGAGATATACGCCGTCGCAGGGGTTGTCTACGGTAAGGATCTCGGTGGGTTTGGGTTTTTTTGCCAGTATTTCCGCGCGGCGCATGATGGTATCCATGGCCAACCGGGACTCGGAGTGACTGAGGTCGGCCTTGCTTATGGCGCCGCCGCGGCCCGAATAGACCAAGTGGTAGAAACAGGCGCGGGGAATTTCCTCGCCTTCAATAAAGTCAAATATTTTATCCAGATTCTCTACATTATGCTTGGTAAGCGTGAAGCGCAGCCCGGTCTTCTGCCCGACAGCTTTAAGGTTGCGCAGACCTTTAAGCGCGCTTTCAAAAGCGCCGGAAACTCCACGGAACTTATCATTCACCGGGCCAATGCCGTCAAAAGAGATCCCGACATAAGTGACGCCCAGGGATTTTATTTTTTCAGCCATCCCGGGGTTTATCAGCGTGCCGTTGGTGGAGATGGTGACCCTTATGCCCTTTGAGGAAGCGAAAGACGCCAACTCAAAGAAATCCCCGCGAGTAAGCGGCTCGCCGCCGGAAAACAGCAGAGCCGAAACGCCCATGGCGGCTACGTCTTCTATCAGCGCTTTCGCTTCCGCTGTGGTGAGTTCGCCGGAATCCAGCTCCCCCGTGGAGTTTGAATAGCAGTGCACACATTTCAGGTTGCAGCGTCTGGTGCTGCTCCAGACCACTATGGGCTTGCGCGCCCCCGCTGCATGAACGGCAGGTAGAGACATAGGTTGGGGTAAAGCAGGATTTTGCGACTGCTTAACCTTTGCCGCGAACTGCTGTTTTCCTATGGCTCCGTAGCGCAATTTAGCCGAAGGCGTCTCAACGCCGCACCAAAGTTTAGTTATATCAAGCATAATGTCAAGTATCAGGTTAAATTTTAAGGGGCTTCCGGGTTTAGCACGGGTACGGGCCGGTCATGGGATTGCCCTTGCGCCGCGTAGGAAACCCTTGCGTGGTTTCCCCCCGAAGCGGGGCCCCCCATCCGCAATGCGGCGCCAGGGCAACCCCATGCCCGTCCCTTGCCGGTTCACCAGCACCCACCGTATTAGTTATTTTATCCTTCATGTTTACCAACTGGAAACCCGGAAGCGCCGGTTTTAAGTTCCTTGGTTCTTATTCCTTACTTTCGGTTCATACAAACAGTATGGTTCCTGGCCCATGTAGTCGCCGGTCACGCCGAAGGCCCTAGCCCTGCAACCGCCGCAGATAACCTTAAATTCGCAGATCCCGCATTTGTCTTTAAGCGCGTCAGGGTCGCTTATGGTCTTAAAAACCTCCGAGTTTTCCCAAATATCCCGGAAATCCCGCTTCTTCAAATCCCCGGCAGGCACCGGCAGGTAGCCGCAGGGGAAAACTTCGCCCTTGTGGGATATGAAGGCAATGGCGCTACCCGCCAGGCAGCCGCGCATCATAGCGGCCCTGCCGGAAAATTCCGGGCTTGAAGCAGCCACCTTCTGGCGGACTATCCGGGTCTGATGGGGCGCACAGGTAGCGCGAATCTCAAGAGAGGGCTGAAGATGGGAATGGGAAAGACTGCCCTGCTTCTCCATAAGCCAGATGAGGAATTCCTCGTAATTTTCCGCGCCAAGGCGCATAGCGTCCGGAAGTTCGGCCCCGCAACCCACGGGCACCAGCAGGAAGAAATGGAGGGCATCTACCCCGAGTTCTCCGGCCAAAGCCACGACCTCGTCGCGCTGGGCGACGTTGCGGGTGCTTACCGAGCAGTTTATCTGGGTGGATATTCCCGCCTCCCTGAAAAGTTTAAGCGCGTTTACAGCCTTGTCAAAAGATCCCTTCTGGCCGCGGAAATCGTCGTGAGTGGAGGCGCGCGAGCCATCGAGGCTTACAGAGATCCTGTGCGGTCCGTAGGAGGCCAGCGTCTTTGTCATGGCGGCATCCACCAGCGCACCGTTAGTGGCTATGGCGAAGGGGATGCCGCATTCCCTGGCAAAACCAAGCAGTTCCGGCAGGTCCGGACGCATAAGCGGCTCGCCGCCGGAAAAAACTACCATGGGAGGGCGACCCGCCGCCAGGGATTTGAGTATAGCCTTGAATTCCGCCGTCGGGAGTTCATAAAGTTCATCCCCCCTCTCCGGCACATTGGTCCTCCTGCAATGCACACATTGCAGATTACACCTGGAGGTGGTTTCCCAAAAAACAAGACGGGGGGGATTTCTTTTCATGTCGTTCTAATCTCTTCCAGCGCTTCAGCCGCGGCTTTTAGCGTCGCCTCTATGTCCGCAGGGGTGTGCACAGCGGAAATAAAGCAGGTTTCAAACTGACTCGGCGGCAGGTAAACGCCCCTCTCCGCCATAGCCCAGAAATATTTTGCGTAACGCCTGGCGTCGCAGCGGGAAACGTCCGTAAAATTATTCAGCGGGCCACCGGAGAAGAAGAAAGTGAACAGCGATCCCGCACGGTTAAGCGTAAGCGGCAGGCCCCCTTTCCTTATAATAAGGCGCAGGCCTTTTTCCATGGCCTGACCGGAGGCCTCCAGTTTTTTATAGACCCCGGGCCTGGAAAGCTTTTTTATGGCGGCCAGGCCGGCCGCCATGGCAAGGGGATTTCCGGAAAGTGTTCCCGCCTGGTAAACCCTTCCGACGGGGGAAAGATGCCGCATTATTTCCCCGCGCCCTCCGTAGGCGCCGACCGGCAAGCCGCCGCCTATTATTTTCCCCAAAGTAGTGAGGTCGGGTTTAATGCCGTATAAGCCCTGCGCCCCGCCGAAGCCGACGCGAAAGCCCGTTATCACTTCGTCAAAGATAAGCAGCGACCCGCTGACGGTGCAGGCCTTACGAAGCGCCGCTAGGAAACCCTGTTCCGGAAGCACAAGACCCATATTGGCGGCTATGGGCTCCACTATGACGCAGGCCACTTCCCTGCCACGACGCGCCATAAAATCCGTAAAGCCCTGCTTATCGTTATACTCAAGCGAAACGGTGTTGCGCGCGGACTGGGCCGGCACACCGGGGCTGGAGGGCGAGCCAAAAGTTGCCGCGCCCGACCCCGCCTTTACCAGCAGGGAATCGGCATGGCCGTGGTAGCAGCCGGTAAATTTAACTATCTTATCCCTGCCGGTATAGCCGCGCGCGAGCCTTATGGCGCTCATTACGGCCTCAGTGCCGGAAGAGACGAACCGCAGTTTTTCAATTGAAGGCAGGCCTTTTTTTATCATTTCAGCCAGCGCGGCCTCGGCCTCGGTGGGCGCCCCGTAGGAAACGCCCTTTGAAACAGCCGCCGAAAGCGCCGCCTGGATGTCCGGGTCCGCGTGTCCAAGTATCATTACACCCCAGGAAAGCACATAGTCCAGGTAGGAGTTCCCGTCCACATCGCAGAACCGCGGCCCTTTGGCGGCTTTCACGAACAGCGGCGTGCCGCCCACGGCGTTGAAGGCCCGCACAGGGCTGTTAACGCCGCCGGCTAAATGCTTAAGCGAATATTTCCAGAGTTTCTTTGATCGGGCGGTTTTTAGTTTCATGGCATTTCCGGATATTATTTCAACGCATCCACAAAGTCGTCCAGATCTTTTTCGGTTCCATCAAAAGGCGGCATGGTCGGAGCCGGATTTTTAAGGATCTTTTTCAGTTCCTCTTTAGAATGATGCCGCAGATGCTCGTCCAGGGCTGGACCGAAAGTTCCGCCTTCGCCTTTATAGCTGTGACAGACGAGGCAGCCGTATTTTTCCAGCGCCTCTTCCCTGCTCATTTTGACTGCCGCAGTCTTTGCAGGCGGCGATTTCGCTCCCGATTTGGTTGCCGGAGTTTTTACAGGCGCGAATTCCGTTTCCGTTATGGCAGCCATTTTTTCAGGCGCCGCGACTAAGGCCCCTGTCATATACATGTGGCCGTAGATCAAATACGGCTTCCTGGCCCGCTCACGGGTGTACCCGCCGAAAGAAAAAGCCGTAAGGGCCGCCGCGCCGCCAACCAGCAGGACCGTGCGCCGTTTTTTATGGGAAAGCAGGTATATAATTGCAGCCGTTACCGCCACGGCCGCCAGGGCGGCCATCGGCCAGAAGAACCTTGCTACCCCGCCTCTTATAATACTGTCAAATATCGCCGCATTCACCGATTTAAGGGTAAAGAGAAAAGACAGCCCGCTCAAAGGCTGCAAAAGGATGCCTGCCGCGAATATTGTCCCGCAATAATCCGCCATCCATGAATAGTACGCGGAGTCGGCTGCGTCAGCCGCGCGCAGCTTGAAGAAAGCGTAAATATAAGCGAACATAGCGGCGTTAAGCACGCAAGGGATCAGCAGGTGGATGCTGGACGCGGCCATGCCCGGGTTAAAGACCGCGGCAGGCAGGCCGGGATTCGCGAAATATCCGCCCGGCGTCAGCATGAAGGACCACGCGGCGTTTATAACGAGCGCCGCGGCGACCGCGGAAGCGGCGGCAATTGCGCCTATAACGATATGCAGGCCCTTGTTCGCCGCGGTTTCCCAGGTGAGGCGATAGATTATGGTAGAGGCCATCATCACCATAAAGATGGCAGCTTCAAGCATTAGCGGCCAGAAAAATATATTGTAAAGCCGCGTGGTGAACACAGGGAAGAGACCGACCAGGAGGACTACGATTGTAACACCCAAAACCCCGTTGAGTTTCATCATGTTAGAGAGGAATTTAACATACCCCCGGGCGAAGCGGTCGTGGAAGGCGCCGTTCCTCCTGTAACCGATCCATTCGCTCGTAAACGCGAGGAGAAGCCCGCCCACAGCTACAAAGGCAAAAAACACATGGGTTAAAATAACAATGGCCATTATGAGGGAATTACCAAGTAAAGGGAAATTTATCTGCTGCATATTCTAATCGCGCTCCTTACCGCTTAATAATACACCATGCTGGTTTTTTTGAATTCCCTGAGGCTTTCAAGGATTTTGTGTTCCTTCACCCCGGTTTTATTTACAAGACCGTCCACCACTTTTAATATTTCTGTTCGGCTACGGCCATGAATCATGGTATAAAGACTGTACGGCCAGCCCGGGCGTGTAAGCCGCTGGTAGCAATGGCTGATGGCCGGAGAAGCAGCGGCGGTTTTTCCGAAAGAAAGCGCGCGGCTGTCCGGCACCTTCCAGGCGACCATGGCGTTGGCGGAGTAGCCGGCGCGCTTGTGCCTGACTATGGCCCGGACGCAACGAAGGACTCCCCGGCGCTTAAGGCCGTCCACGACGCCGAGGAATTTCTCCTCGGTCAGGCCGAGCCCGGCGGCAATTTTTTTGAAGGGAGCCGGTTCCAGCGGAATATTCCCCTGGAGAGCGCGGACTATGGTTTGTTCAATAGTCATTTCATCATTTCGCCGAGTTTCCGTTTCCACTCGTTTTCAAAAACAACTTCAAAATTTACAGGTTTATCTTTAAACGCAAGCTGTAATCCGTGTAAATCTGTCCTGGCGGACGGTTTATTGCACAACTTGAATAAAGATTTTTTGTAATCCGTGTCCTCATTTTTTAAGTGCAGGCCTTTAGTTTCGTAACTACTCAGGTAGACAGAATTCAGGAGTCAGAATTCAGAATAGCCTGC
>CAZYFL010000121.1:0-6964 GCA_964646805.1 uncultured Elusimicrobiaceae bacterium
CTAGTGCTCCGACCGGATAATAAGCGGTGTTTTGAATGCCCGGGCCTGAGACGAGTGCGAGGCGCGACGAATGAGGATAGCGGTGACTATCTGATTGAGGAGCAACGAAGCAATCGGCCAGGAACGGACATTAAAAACGACGCTTATTATCCGGTCGGAGCACTAGCCTGCATTTCCAAAAAGTCTCCAAACAAAGCAACGCACCAAGGCCCTAAAGTCTGCGCATCCGAGATTCTCATTTGCCAGGCGAAAATAGCTTGGCTGTCCGGAAGAGACAGGACATAATGTGGGCAAGCGAACCGGCCCAAATCCCGCGTCGGATCTCGGTGAGACCTTCGGCTATGTGGACGATGAAACCGCGTTTTATCCCTAAATATCCCATCCCGCGCTCAAGGCGCTGAATGCTCTGGGCTGCCAGACTGAGCTTTATCTCGATGGGAATCAACTCGCCCCGGAGCCTAAGCAGCAGGTCCACCTCAACCCCGGTTTGAGTCCGAAAGAAAAAGACTTCAGCAGCCGGGTCCTCGAGGCGGGCGAGGTTAATAATCTGCTCTATGCAGAATGTCTCAAAGCTCGCTCCCGCCTTTGGATGGGAGAGCAGCGCCTTCTTGTTAAAGGGAATGCCGAGGAGATGATGCAGGATTCCCGTATCGCGGATATAGAGCTTGGGACTTTTTACCAGCCTCTTGCCCAAGTTGGCGAAATAGGGCTGAAGTCGCCTTACCAGGAAGGTCCCCTCGAAGATGTCCAGGATATGAGAGACTGAATGGTAATCAAACCCAAGAGAACCTGCAAGCTCGCTCAGGTTGCAGATGGAACCCTGGGAATGGGCCAGCATTGAGATCAACCGCATCATTTTCCGCGAGGAAACCCTAAACCCAAGCTGCGGGATGTCCTGCTCCAGATAAGTGCGCAGGAAGGCCGGCAGCCAGTCTTCAGGGGTGGCCAGCGGCCGGCTCCAGTGGAGCCGGGGGAAAGCGCCCTTGATCCAAAGCGGCTCCTGGTCGCCTTCCAGAATCGAAATGCCGCCAAGCTCCAGAAAGCCGGTTCGTCCGGCTAAAGACTCTGATATTTTCTTGACAAGTGCAGGCGAGGCGGAGCCTAAGAGCACTATTTTGCGGTTCTGATGGCGGTCGATATGGCTGCGCAAAAGCGGGAAAAGGGCGGGCAACCGTTGTGCTTCATCAATTACTGTTTTTTTAGACTGCTCCAAAATGAGCTGTCCGTCGGTTTCAAGGCGTAGAAGGGTGGCCGGGTCTTCCAGATCCAGAATGTCAAATCCCGGCAGAGCCCAGCGCGCGAAAGTGGATTTCCCCACTTGGCGCAGGCCCAAAAGAGTGACAATGGGAAATTGCCTTAAAAGGGATTTAAGTCTGGCCTGCGCGATCCTGGAGTGCACCATGCTTGTATTTTAGACTATTATTTACTAATTTGCAACCCCCTCCCACATTTGCCAGCAATTCCTGGGCGCTAACGAAAACTGACCCACTTCTACTAATCAGAAGTGAGCCAGAACAGTAAAGGTCTCAGATAAGTTTTAAAACACTGAAAATTTCCTGCCATGGGATGATTTTTATGCCATCTACAATTCTTTGCCGTGGAACAGGAGCTGCACAGTAAAAATCGGCGTCCGGGAAATCCTGACGGAACGACTTAAGCCCTTTTAAATGCGCGGAATCCGGGGCCTTAGAAGATTTTATCTCGATCGCAAACACTTTACCGGCTGGCGTCTTAATTACCAGGTCCACTTCGACATCGTCTTTCGTACGGTAAAACGACATTGAGTAATCTTTGCCTGAGTAATCAATAAACCTGGCTATCTCGCAAATGAGAAAATGCTCGAATATATCCCCATATTCGGATGTGCCAGGGTGCAGCGGAACCGAAAGTTTCCCGCAGACAGCCCGATGAACGCCGGTATCAAAAAAATAAAATTTGGGATGTTTGGCGATCTGTTTCCTCGCCGACCCCGAAAATGCGGGCAGGATAAACCCTATCAAGGTATCTTGAAGCACCTGGAAATATTCCTGTATAGTCTTATAACTGACGCCGGTTTCTGTGGAAATATTGGAATAGTTGAGAACATTGCCGTTTTCAAAAGCGGCAAGGGGCAGAAAGCGTAAAAAGGCCCCGACATTACGTATTATGGCCTCCGCCGCTATCTCCTCCCTGAGGTATGTATTCACATAGGCTTTCAGGGTGTTATGGGAGGCTTCTTCAGCCTCTTCGGAGTATACGCTGGGCAATGTCCCCAGCCTAAGCGCCTTGTCGAGAGAAAAGCGCTGTCCACATTCAATATGGGTCAAAGGATGCAGATGGTATGTCCATGCCCTGCCGGCCAGGAGATTTGCCTGCGCCCGTTTAAGTTTTCGCGCACTCGAGCCGCTTAGGCAGAAAACCGGGGGCTTATCCGAAGACGTCATAATCGACTGCACTTCATTTAACAGTTGCGGAACTCGCTGAACTTCGTCAACGATTATATATTTCCTGCTTTTATCGCGTGACAGGACCTCTTCACGGAAGAGCGCCGGATTAGCGGTAAGTCTTGTGAATTCTTCGGATTTTAGGAGGTCGTAGTAGAGAGATTCTTTTTCCAGAAAGGTTTTCTTTAGTAAAGTACTTTTACCCGTTTGCCGCGGGCCAAACAGAAAAAAACTTTTATTTCGAGGTAGCGCCAGCCTTCTTTTAAACATATACGCTATTATAGCTCCTATTTTAGAAGTAGTCAAGCTAATTTAGCCGACCTCAGGAAAATCGAAAGTAGATTTTGTCCACACCGGACCGATGGGATAAAATTCTCGTCGGAGGCGGCCCTAAAGAAAGCGGACCGGCCTAAACATATATTTTGATAGTCACTAACAGCAGGCACCGCAAACTGTCAAAGTTCTCTCAAGATATCCTCTATTTTTCTCCCTTCTTGCAATCCCTTGGCTATGGCGTCTTTCAAATTCTTTTTTGTTGCGGCTTGTGTGGTCTTTTCTTCTCAAGTCTGCAAAGAACAAATATCGCTTATAAATTATAGCAAATTTTCAGTTATGCTTTTCGGAATCATTTTTGCCCCAAACTAGCCTTGCGATACAGAGCGTTTTTTTGGGTCATTTTTTCATGCAAAACGAGCCTTGCGATACGGCGTTTTCGCGCCAGTCATTATAAGTAATGGCGCAAGTCTGTAGCTTCTTCCCGTATAGCATAACCCTTTACAACATCAACCACGCAATGCTTTCAAAAGGTCTTGCGTCAAAACGGCACACGATGCCGCAATTGTATCGGCCGCTTCCAAAGGTTCGGCTGCCCTGGCGGCCATGCGGCTTCCGGCAGAATCCGGTTTACCAAAAAGCTGTTCCAGTAAAACTACCGCTTCACGCGAGACATTGCCCGCAATTTTATCGGCCATAGCCTTATGGAACACTTTCGCAGAGGAATTTGCTTCCAGGCTTCTCAGCAGGCGGAGCACATCCAGCGCGTCTTTATCCTGCAGCCGGTTGATTTCCCCTTCCCGGTCGGCGATTTTGTGAAGTTTTGCGATAAGCAGGGCAACAGTTCCTGCCACAGCAATTTCGTAGCTGCGTCCATCTGCGCGTTCAAAAGCGGGTATCAACATTTTGTGATTATCCATAAGTGACGCTTCCAGCCCTTTCACTTTGCGCGCCGCGCGATTTCCATGAGGCCCAAGCCTGGCTCCGCGCCGGCCCGCGCCTCCGACTGCCTCCGGAACCAGGAGATCCAACATGACGTCAATTTCCCTGTTCTCAAACGTCTTCCTGGCCAGCCATGTCCCAATATGGGCAGGATCGGATCTAAACCCGGCTTTTTGCAGCACGTCCTCAAGATGGGGCTTTTCTGACAGCAGTTCAGGGTTAAAAGCAATGTCGGCATCTGTCGTGTATTCGGGAACCGCCAATCCTGCCGACCCGGTGTTAAGGTAAACCGCTTGCGCGCCCGCGAGGATGATCGCATCCCGCTGCCGCCCAAGGGCTTCCAGCGCGTCCAGAAGAACGCGTCGCGCTAATATGTAAAGAGGATCAATTTCGCCAGTCGGATTCATTTTTCTGCATCCAGTCCAGAAGCGTCTGCGCTTCGGCGGGACCCCTGCCCGGTCCTGTCATCAGGTCTACGGCAACCTGGCTTAATGCCGCGAACGGTATGCCGTCTACTGTCCTTGTCCGCTCAAATACTAAAGGATCGTACGGCTCAGCCAGAAGCACGTTGGCTCCGGATTCAGCCGGGCGAAGGCCGAGTTTCTGCGCAACAACCTCTGGAGATTCCACATAAGCCGAAATTAACCGGGTGGGCGCCACCGGCGCCACTGTGGCCGCCGCTGCCGAGCCGGTAATTGCCAGGTGTTTTACGGCTGAAGCGAGTTTCTGCGGCAAAGCCGCGATATCTTTCGGCTCAAGGAAAGAAACCACCCTGTTGGAACCTGAAAAGGAATAATCCCCGGCCCACCTTTCAATAAGCTGTCGCCAGCGGACTACGGTAATGGGCCCGCGTTTGCGCCGCTCTATTACACCCTCGTTTTCAAGAAATCCCATTACACGGGAAAGGTATCCTGCATTTATCCCCACGGACTCCGCCAGTTTGCGGGTTGAAAATGGCGGTATATTATCGC
Source organism: uncultured Elusimicrobiaceae bacterium (assembly GCA_964646805.1). Taxonomy (GTDB): domain Bacteria; phylum Elusimicrobiota; class Elusimicrobia; order Elusimicrobiales; family UBA9959; genus UBA9959. The sequence continues at coordinate 4,610 of CAZYFL010000121.1, forward strand.
AAAGCGCCCGGACGATGCGGCCCGCTTTCGCACCTTTAAGCGATCTGGCAGGCCGTTCGTTTCGATTGGGATTGCGGTCGTCGCCGGGCGTTTCAATGTAGAGCGCAGGGGACGCGCTGACGATTCGTAGATTGCCGGTGCTGTCGGCGTAGGAGATTCCGGCCTCTTTTAACCGCTGGCGAACGCTTCGGCTTAAAAACGAAGAAACTATCAATGGTGTATTGCCGGGGCCGGCAGCGCGAAGATACGCTTCAAGTTGTTCCTTTAAAAACGGAACGTCTCTTGGTTCAACGGATGCCTTGACTTTGATTATTAAGCGGGAAGCTTTCCCCCCTGGTTCCCTGATTTCAAAAATAAAGTCAGGCCGGGCGCCGATAGAGCGTTTTTTCCACCCGGAAGGCAGCCTGGCATCAATAAGCGCTGATATCTCGCCAATCACCTTGTTGCCTGAAATATTCATGTTGCTCCTCCTGTGCAACATATTATAACTGAGCAACTATGCTTTGTCAAGGCCCTGAGCGGTTTTTTCCATGCTAATCATCATCCCAGGGCGGTTCTTTACCGATTACTTTCAGCCACGGCAGATGGGGAAAATTCTCCGGCGGATGGCCGGTTTCAAGATACACTGCCTTGTTTAATTTATCACTTTTCATGTCTTATTTACAATTTTTATGTTTTTCGTTTGAATGCGTCTGGGTTTTCGATAGTCAAGATACAAGATCCCAAGGCATAAAACCTTGCGACATAAAGGGTTTTTCGAAAGTTATCAACATACGCAAGGTTCAACCGACCCAAGGTTCGAAAAATTTCGAACCTTGCGAACTAAAACGATAAAAAAAGGCTCACGGTTTTTTTACCGTAAGCCTTTTCTCGTCGAGAAACTGAAATCTGGTTGCGGGGGCCCGCAATATTCTTTACAGATACCCCAAAACCTATCAAAAAGCGCTCAAAATCCCCTTTTTCAGACTGAAAAAGCAGCAATATTCTTAAATTCCGCCATATTCCTACATAGGAATAAATCTTTAACACTACAAAAGAGCGCTCAGTTATCCGACCACAGGAGAGAGTAGCTGGTGCTACGACCGCCGGCAGGATCTTTCCGCATGATACCTTTTTCTATCAGGTCTATGATATCCCTTTGGGCGGTATCCTGAGAACAGTCAGCTATCTTAGCCCATTTGGTTGAAGTCAGCTTACCGGTAAAGCCGTCCAGCAATTTATTTATCATCAAGCACTGCCGTTCGTTTAATTCGCAGGAACTGTAAGTTTTCCAAAACCGATCCTTTCTGAAAACGACAGCCAGTGAATTCTCTGTGTCCTCAATAGCGCGGTCCAAGCAGCCGATAAACCACAACAGCCATTCAGTGATATCAAGCCCGCCTTTTTGCGTTTCCTCTAGAATAGAATAATACTTGCTGCGTTCTTTGCGTATCTGTGCGGACATGCTGTAAAAACGGCGCGGAGAAGCTTCGGCGCGGGCCAGCGCCCAATCGGCGATCGCGCGCGCTATGCGCCCGTTTCCATCATCAAAGGGATGTATCGTAACAAACCACAAGTGAGCGATAGCCGCCCTCAAAAGGGGATCTTCATCGCCTGTCGCGTTAACCCATTTTAAAAAAGCATCCATTTCCGCTGGAAGCGATTCTGCCGCAGGTGCCTGATAATGAACATGCTCCCGTCCTATCGCGCCGGAAACAACCTGCATAGGTCCTTTTGCATCGTCGCGCCAAGTCCCGGTCGTAATTCTAGCCGTGCCGTACGCTTCCGGAGTAAAAAGCAGTGTATGCCAGCGGCATAGCCGTTCTCTAGTAAGCGGCTTGTCGTAATTTTGAGCGGCCTCAAGAGCCATTTCAACCACTCCGTCTACTCGGCGGTCAGCCGGGACCATGCCCACTATTTCCATGCCAAGCCGACGCGCTATGGAGGAACGCACTGCTTGAGTGTTTAGAACTTCCCCCTCTATCTCGCTGGATTTAATTACATCGGATGTGAGTGTTCCCAATACGGCGGCATCGCGTTGCGGAAAACCAAGACTTTCCATTCGGCCAAAAAGGCGGCCCTGCCTATTGTGCACCGCAGCCAGGGGCAGGGCAATGGCTTCACGGTCCCACTGAAATTTAGGCCAATCGGCTTCTTGATAGATATAGTGTTTCATTCTACGCACCTTATGCGGATATTATAGCCCCTAATCTCCGCATAGTCAAGGCTTTTCTACGCATAGTATGCGGAGAATAGAGATCTCCGCCTCAAAGGTCTGAAATCTGCAGGGGAGTGCGGGTGAGCATTACGCGGGCATGGTTGTTGTTTATCAGCCGCCTCAAAGGTCTGAAATCTGCAGGGGAGTGCGGGTACGTC
>CAZYFL010000122.1:0-4239 GCA_964646805.1 uncultured Elusimicrobiaceae bacterium
CGCAGGCTATTCTGAATTCTGACTCCTGAATTCTGTCTACCTGAGTAGTTACTATCCCGCGGTGAAATATGAAAGAGAATCTGACGCTTATAGCTGAAAGGGAAAGCCTGATAAGCCGGGTCGGCGAAGTGTTGCTTGAATCCAAGGCGCTGGAAAATAATATCGTTGTTTTTCCGGGCAAAAGACCGGCGCATTTTCTGCGCAGGTATCTGGCGGAGAAGCGCGGGGGGGCGTTGCGCGCGCCGGTTATTACCTCAATGGACGGGTTTATAGACCTGGCGGCGGAAGAACTGGGGATAAAAGGCAACGAGGCCTCAGCGCTTGATTTGGTTGAGGCGCTTTATGGGCGGCTTAAAAAAGAACTTTGCCTCATAATCGCGCGCGAGCCGAAAGAACTCACGCTGGATTCATTCCTGCCCTGGGCGCTGAAACTCATCGGGGATTTTGAAGAACTCAGGATAGAACTGAAAACGCAGAAGGATTTGTCCGGCTACGACTCCATCCTGCCTGAAGATCTGCGTAACGCCTCTTTTATAAAGAAACTGGACAGCTTCAGCCGCCTATACGGGGATTTCTACAAAGAACTGGAAAAAGAAAATTTACTCACCCGCTCGGTTAAATATGCCCTCGTGGCGGGGGAAATAAAGAAGTTGGATTGCGCGCGGTACGAAAACATTATCTTCGCCGGCTTCTTCGCCCTGACCAACTCCGAGAAGGCCATATTAAAACATCTCTCCGCCCGTGGCGCGCGTATAATACTGGAGCCCGGCCCCGGCCTTGAAGAACAATTCGCTTTTCTGGGTTCCAATCCGGCCTTCCAGCCTCCCGGCCTACCGGCTTTCCAGCCTGTTTTACACTTCTACAAAGCCTCTGACACCCACGGGGAAATTTTCAAGCTGGCGCAGATCCTGAAGGACCCGGCGCCCGGCGACGTGATAGTGCTGCCGGAAACGCAGACACTTTTTCCGCTTATAGAAAACGTCCTGCCTGATGCAGGGGATTACAATATCTCCATGGGCTATCCGCTGACCGCCACGCCGGTTTACGCCCTGCTGGACGCGCTCAGAGACCTGCTGGACAAAAAAGGCGAGGCCGGCTACTTCGTCCCCGCCTATTTAAGGTTCGTTTTCCACCCGTACATCAAGAATATTTATCTTAAGGGCTCGGCAGAGCCCAGCCGCGTCATCTTTCAGACCGTGGAGGAACAGCTGTCCGGCCGCGTGAACAAATACATTACGCTCAGGGAAATAGAGGACGACGCGCTGCTGCTTAAAGAAGCTTCGGCTAGGTTAGAAGATTATGGCGAAAAGCCCGGCCCCGCCGACGTCAAGGCGCATCTCGCCGCCATACACAAAATCCTCATCTCCCCTTTTGAGGATATAAAAAATATAGCCGATTTTGCCGGCAAACTGCTGGATTTCATCTCCCATATCTCTGAGAACAGCACCGCGCCGCTGCATCCTTACTGGGCGCCTTTCGTGGAAAAATTCATAGAGTATATAATAGAGCTGAAGAACTCCCGCCTGTCCGGGGAAAACTTTGACGGGGCGGCGGGCTATTTCAATTTCTTCAAAACCTTTATACAGGGCGCCAATTATCCCTTCCCAGGTACGCCGCTCAAAGGCCTGCAGGTGCTGGGCTTCCTTGAAACCCGCTGCCTCAGGTTTAACCGCGTATATTTCCTGGATGCCAACGCCGACATCCTGCCCTCTTCCCGCAAAGAGGATACTATACTTTCGCATTTCGTGCGCGAAGGTCTGGGTTTGTCCACCTATAAAATGCGCGAGCGGCTCTCGCGCTATTGTTTCAATGCCCTGCTCTCGGGAGCGGCCGAGGCGCACATTTTCCACAAGGATAACACCGACAAAGAGCGAAGCCCCTTTGTGGAAAAACTCATCTGGGACCTGGAAAGGCAGTGTAAAAAACCGGACGAAACGGATGTGCACCTGCGCATTAATTTCTCACAGGCCGGGCCCGGGGCTATAGCAAAGACGCCGGAGCTGATAGCCGCGTTGAAAGTCAGGGAGTTCTCGCCCTCGGCCATAGATATCTACTTAAATTGCGGCTTGCGGTACTATTACCATTATGTCCTGCGCCTGAGCGAAAAGGACGAGATCTCCGACGATATTGAGCAGCGCGATATAGGCGCCATAGTTCACGAGGTTCTGGAGAATTTCTTTATGGCCCGCAGAGGCCGGCCGCTCAATATAATGGAAGAGGACTATGGTCGGATAATAGAAGAAGCCGGCCGGATCTTTGATGTCCGGCTGAAAGGCCATAACACCGGTTTTGAATATTTGATAAAGCGGCAGATAGAGCGCCGCCTGCACGATATACTGGATTATCACAGGGATAATTTAGCCGGCATCACAATCCTGGATTGCGAAACCAGGCTGACTGCAGAATTGCCGACCAGGCACGGCATTATAAAATTGAAAGGCCGGGCAGACCGCGTGGATCGGCGCGGCGGCATCATTCATATCCTGGACTATAAAACCGGCGCCCGCGCCGGCGTACCCAACTGGGCTAAGTTCAACCTGGATATGCGCGAAGACTGGCCCGCCACCTTAAAATCCACGCAATTGCCTTTTTATATACTGGCCTACCTTGGCGGCAATAAGGGAGTGGAAGCGCGCAATATGGATGCCTCCCTTATGTTGCTGGGCAAAGAAAGCATAGAGGAGGAAACCCTTTACAAGGAACGCTATAAGAAGGTCCCTGACAAGGCGGCTGTCTTCGGCGCCTATAAAGAAGCCATAACGGCCCTGATAGAAGAAATACTGGATAAGGATCTGCCTTTTAACCCTCCGCCGGACGAAACGTCCTGCGTCGTGTGCCCCTTCAAGACCCTCTGCGGCCGCCAGTGGGTTGAGTAATTATCATTCCTGCAGAAAGCCCGCAGACAAAAAGCGAAGCGCTTTTTTAGAACATAATTTTCTCTCGTAAAAAAAGTATACAAAAAAATGCCAATTCGTATGCGGGCTTGCAGGGGACCCAAAAACTCACGCAAGCCCAAGCCGTCGTCGTCATCCATTCCGGCGAAAGCCGGAATCCAGAAGTGACGTCAAAGGTTTCACCAGAACAATGAAAAATGTCTCGACGAAACTTCCGCCTTACGTGAGCTTTTTTTGGGGGGATAATAAAATTAAGAGGCATCTTGAAATAGTCTTGACTATATCAAGATAGATATGTAAAATAGTCTAATGATAAAAAGGGAACTTTATAAAGATATCTGGGCTGCCATCTCCGCTGATAAACAGATGGTTTTCCTGTCCGGCCCCAGGCAGACAGGGAAGACTACTTTCGCGCGTGACGCCGCTCAGTCCTTCGCGAACAGTCTTTATTTTAACTGGGACGTAATCTCTCATAAACGGCAACTGGTGGAAAACCCTTATTTCTTCACGGAACTTACCAGGAAAGATTCCTCACAGCCGCTTATTATCTTTGACGAGATACACAAGTACAGCGATTGGAAAAACTACCTTAAAGGCGTTTACGATGGGCATTCCAGCGAGTATAAATTTTTGGTTTCAGGCAGCGGCCGCCTTGATCTCTACCAAAAACACGGCGACTCCCTTGCCGGACGCTATTTCCACATGCACATGTTTCCTTTTACCATGGCGGAACTATCCAAAGCCAGCAGGACTTTCTCTGCCTTCGCCCGCGACCCGCTTGCTGACTTTGATTTAAACAACAGTTCCGAATCCGCCGCCCTGCTTGAAACGCTTTTGCGCGTAAGCGGTTTCCCTGAGCCGTTCGTAAAAGGAAAAGCCGGATTCTGGAGCCGTTGGTCCGCCAACTATTTAAAACAGGTTGTCATGGAAGATATACGCGACCTGGCGGACCTTAAAAAGACAGATACGGTAGAACTGCTCTTCTCCCTGCTCCCTTCAAGGGTGGGCAGCCCGGTCTCGGTAAACAATCTGGCCGCGGATTTGCGCTCTAATTTTGACAGTGTTGACCGCTGGCTTTCTCTTTTCGACTCTTTTTTCCTTACTTTCCGTATATCGCCCTGGAGCGCCAAAATCTCCCACTCGATTCTTAAAGAGAAAAAAACTTATCTCTACGATTACCCCGAAATCCCGGATCCTGCCGCCAGGCTTGAAAATCTGATAGCTGTGGAACTTAAGCGCGCGGTTACCACCTGGACCGAACTTGGCTATGGCAGGTTCTCGCTGCACTATCTTAGAAACAAGGAAAAAGAAGAAGTGGACTTCCTTATCGCGGATGGCAATACTC
>CAZYFL010000122.1:4339-6959 GCA_964646805.1 uncultured Elusimicrobiaceae bacterium
CTTAGAAACAAGGAAAAAGAAGAAGTGGACTTCCTTATCGCGGATGGCAATACTCCGCTTCTGATTGCGGAGGTTAAGCTGTCCGATGATTCCGTTTCCCCCGCTCTGGTTAAGTTCCAAAACATGCTGGGCGTCCCGGCGGTGCAGTTGGTAGGCAAAAAAGGAATCTTTAAATACAAGGAAAACGGCAAGAACCGTATCCTTGTTGTAAGCGTGCACAACTGGCTCTCTTCACTGCCGTAAGGCTCTGTCACAGAGCCTAACTACGGACTGACTTTCCGGAATCGCCGGTTGAAAACCCCTGATAGCTTCACCAGCGGCAAAAATTAAACCGAGCAGTACGTTTAACGCCCATAAATCAGTTAGCGGCCGCCCGCTATGCAAAGTACGCCTATTGAGGTAAAAACAACGCCCAGCAATTTAAGGATTGTTGTGGGTTCTTTCATGAAAATAACGCCCAGAAAGAAGCCGAACAGCGGCGTCAACCCGAAAGCCACCGGGACTACCCGGCTCAGTTCCCCTGTCGCCAGTCCTGTATAAAAAAGTAGCATTCCGAGCGAGCCCGCCAGCACCCCGCCGCCCAGCGCCAGGTAGAGCAACGGCGTCAGCCCTATGCCGGAAATGGCCTTCCAGTGTGGAAAACCGGCGATGCTTAAAACCAGGATGGCAGCGGCGGTCCGTATAGTTATGCCCATTATCGGGGATAAATTTCCGAGACGTAATCCTTTTTTTTCAAAAAATCCACCGACACTCCAGCAGACAGCCGTCAGAACCGCGAAAAATACTGGTTTCATTAATCCTCCCGGTTCCGGCCGGCTATCGCGTTCAGGAAAAGCCGGCCGTATTTCTCAATACGCTTTTCGCCAAGGCCCTTTATGCCGCGCAGATCGTCCAATGTTTGCGGCTTCGCAGCCGCCATTTCTATCAGCACGGTGTCGTGGCAGATGATATAGGGCGGTATTCCCGCCTTGTCAGCCGCGCCCCGGCGCAGGGCGCGCAATTTCTCAAACAATTCTTTGTCGGTTTCCGGCAAGGAGATCCCGTCCTTTTCCGCTTTCTTGAGGGCTTTGGACTTCTTTTTGCCGGCTCTGTGCGGCGCCGGCAGGCCCAGCCGCACCGTGCCCTTGTCCTGGCAGAGAGCGCGGCCTTCCGCTGTAATTCGCAATAGCGGGTACTCGCTGTCCTCGGTCACTTCCAGATAATCCTGCACAATAAGCTGGTCTATCCAGGACCTGACGGCGGGTTCCCCCGCCTCTTTAAGCAGGCCAAAAACCTTAAGCTGGTCGTGGCCGTTGGCCGTCATGCGGTCATTGATGCGGCCCACCAGTAAATTCACGACGTAGCCGGCGCCGTAGCGGCCCTCGGCGCGCCAGGCGGCGCTTAAAACCTTCTTGGCCGTCAGCCGCGCCTCTTCGTCGGATAGGCCCCTGGTTTCCCCAAGACAAACGTCGCAAGCGCCGCAGCTTTCTTCGGCCCTGGCCTCTGCGGGATACGGCGCGCTGAAATGCCCTGCCAGCTGGCTATGGCGGCAGACGGGGGCCACGGCATAGCGGCCTATGTCGCGCAATTGTTTTTCAAGCGCTCTCGCGCGTTCGGGAGAAAGAGTAACATCTTTCCTGGCCAGCCAGCGGTGCATGGCCAGGTCCGAGGCTGAAAAGAGTAAAGTGCAGTCGGCCGGCAAGCCGTCGCGGCCGGCGCGGCCGCTCTCCTGCTGGTAATGCTCCACCGAACGCGGGGTATTGGCATGTACCACATAGCGCACATTGGAGCGGTCTATTCCCATACCGAAGGCGATGGTAGCCACAATAACGTCCAGCCGTTCGTTTACGAAATCATCCTGTGCGCGGCGGCGTTCCTCGGCGTTGAGGCCTGCGTGGTAAGGCGCGCTGGAGATGCCCTCTTTCTTGAGATTGCCTGCCAGGCGTTCCACATCCTTGCGGGTCTGGGCGTAAACTATTCCGCCCTCGCCCGGGTGGCGGCGCACAACTTCCAGAACCTGCCTGGCCTGGTCCCGGCGCGGGAAGGCGCGGTAAATAAGGTTGGGCCGGTCGGGGTGGCCAATTAGTATTTCAGGCGAGCGCAGGCCCAGCTGGCTGCGAATATCGGCCTGTACTATGGGCGTGGCGGTGGCGGTAAGGGCCATGCGGGCGGCTTCGGGAAAATGGTCCAACGCTTCGGTAAGGCGGCGGTATTCGGGGCGGAACTCGTGGCCCCAATGGGAGACGCAATGCGCCTCGTCCACGGCGGCGAGTATCAGGCGCGGGGCTATTGTTTCGTAAAGGTCGCCGATGAGCAGGCGCTCGGGACTCACATAGAGCAGTTCGGTTGTACCGTTAGCGAGGTTCTGCCAGGCTTCCCTTTTAGGAGCAACTTTTAAGTTAGAATGCATGGCATCGGCGGCAAGGCCGGCTTCGCGCGCGGCGGCCACCTGGTCGTCCATCAGGGCTATAAGCGGGGAAACTACCAGCACCAGGCCCCGTCCCGTGGCCGCCGGCATCTGGTAGCACAGGCTTTTGCCTCCGCCGGTGGGCAACACTACAAGGCAGTCCCGTCCGGCCAGCGCGGCTTCAATGCCCTCTTTCTGCAGCGGCTTAAAGGTATTGTACCCCCAGCGCTTTCT
>CAZYFL010000123.1:0-6941 GCA_964646805.1 uncultured Elusimicrobiaceae bacterium
ACATCCTCATTCTGACTCCTGAATTCTGACTTCTGGCTACCTGAGCAGTTACCTTGTAAAACTGAAAAACCAACAGAGACCGGCCTGCCGGGCGGGTAACCTGCCTTCCTTGTCCGGCTACAGCAACTCCGCCACCAGCGCCGCCAGCTGGCTGCGCTCGGTTTTGGTGAAGGTCATGTGGCCATAAAGCTTCTGGCCGCGCATACGGTCAACTATGTAGGTGAGGCCGTTTGAGGCTATGTCCAGGTAGGGGTTGTCTATCTGGTACGGGTCTCCGGTCACTACCACTTTGGTGCCTTCGCCGGCGCGCGAAAGGATGGTTTTTATTTCGTGCGGCGTCAGGTTCTGCGCGTCGTCAACTATCATGTACTGCTTTGGCAGTGTGCGGCCGCGGATATGCGTGACCGAGGCGATCTCTATTTTTTCGTTCTGGAGCAGGTACTCGAATTTTTCAAGCGCGCTTTCCTGGTGGCGCTTATCCATGACGAACTCAAGATTGTCGTAGATGGCCCCCATCCAGGTGGACAGCTTTTCCTCTTTGGTGCCCGGGATATAGCCTATGTCTTTGCCTACGGGCACAATCGGGCGGCAGATGATGAGTTTGCGGTAGACGCTCTCCTCCACAGACTTCTGCAGGCCGCAGACCAGCGTCACCAGCGTTTTGCCTGTGCCTGCTACGCCCAGCAGCGTGACAAGCTTCACGGAATCGTCCAGTAGCAACTCCATCGCGCAGCGTTGCTCTTTGTTTAACGGGCGTATGCCCCAGGGGGAGGGTTCGGGGTTGAGCGCCTTTATCCTTGACGTGTCTGCCGGGTCAACGCGGCCGATGGCGGATTTCTTGGGGTCGCCTTTGGCATGCAGCACCACGAATTCGTTGGGAGACAGCTCCTTGTCGGGGCTGGCTATAAAATGTTCCTTGTAGAATTTGTCCACATCGGCCCCGGAGACTTCCAGCGAGATCTGGCCGGGGTACAACTCGTCCACGTTTACCTTTCCGGCCTCGTAATCCTCGGTGCTGATGCCGACGGCCTCGGACTTCAGGCGCAGGTTTATGTCCTTGGTAACCAGTATGGTGTTATGCTTTTTCTGCTCGTACCAATAGGCGGTGTTGAGGATGCGGTTGTCCATCTCCAGCAGTTTGAATTCCCTGGGCAGCACCTGCACATGGTCCAGATCCACTATCAGCGTACCGCCGGCCTCGGTCTTAACGCCGGCGTTCAGCTTGCCTTTGGACCGGAACTCGTCCAGCTTGCGGGAAACTATGCGCGCACTTTTGCCGCGCTCGTCCGCCGCGCGCTTGAAGTTATCCAGCTCCTCTATGACGGATATCGGTATTACAACTATATTTTCTTCAAACTTGGTAAAGGAAAGCGGGTCGTGTATCAGAACATTGGTGTCAAGGATATAGACTTTTTTCATTTACTTCTCCCTAAGAAATCCGCAGCGGGATATTTTTTCTCCGCACGGCCTATTTTAGCATATAAAACGTCCGCCTAAGGTCCGCACCGGTCATATCCATACGTCCGGAAAAATAGTAATATGTCTATATGCGAACGCCGGAACGTGCGACGGCTCCCGGATGGAAGATTTTGACCCCAAGGACAACGATGAAACTTTTTATCACACCGCTCCTGCTCCTGGCAGCCTTCAATTTTACCGCCTCGGCCCAGACGCCGCCGGACCCACAGACCCTGCCCGGCATGACGGTGGAGGAAAACCCCGCACCTGACCAGCTTAAAGAATGGCTGCTCAGCCGCGGGTTTCTCCAGACGCCGCCGGACCGCCAGGCCCTACCCGGCATGACCCCGTCCTCATCCCTCTCCGCCGGCCCCTGGGAAGTGGCGGAAACGGCGGCAAAAGGGCAGATAAACCTCAAACACAAGGCGATTACAAGGGCCGGGAAGGCCAAAAAGGGCCGCCTTTACCATAAAGACTTCGTCAGCCAGGATATAGAGGCTATTCTGGCGCTGGGCAGCGTGGAAAGTATTTCCGTTGATATAGAGGAGATCCCGGGCCGCCTGATGTCGCCGAAGCTGGCCGAGGCCGCCGGCTCCTCCGTCCCTGTGCGAATTACCTACATAATCTCTGAAAAGCCGATGGTTAAAACCATCACCGTCACCGGGGCCAGGGGCATATCCAAATCAGCCGTCAAAGACGAGATGACGCTGAAGGAAAAGGACTTTTTTGACGAACTGAAGATACGCGAGGATTTGATAAAAATTTCCGACAAGTACCGCGAGAAGGGCTTTATAGACGCCATGGCCGACTATGAGGTGCGTTTTGACACGGCCGCCTCGCTCTGCTTCCTGACGATTTCCGTCACGGAGGGCAAAAAAGCGCGGGTGGCCGCCGTGGAACTGGAAGGCGCGGCGGCCTTCCCGCTTAAAAAGCTGCTCAAGAAGCTGAAGAACCGGCCTAAAAAGATTTATTCACCGCAGGACCTCGACGAGGACTTCAAGGCTTTGGCGGACTTCTATAAAAACAACGGCTACGCCGACTTTAAGCTGACCTCCTCCTCGGTCTCCTTCAACGAGGAGCGTTCCAGCGTGACCATAAAGCTTTCGGTTTCGGAAGGGAACAAACAGAAATTCGGGGCTACTTTCTTCGCCGGCAACACGGTTTATCTGCCCAGCGAGCTGTTGCCGGCTGTGGAATACCGCCGCGGCAAGCTCTTCAACCAGGACCGCTTTAACGATACTGTCCGCGCCATACAGGACAAGTACGCGGAGAAGGGCTACCTGAAAGCCGCTCTGCTCCCTGACAGGGTTTACAATGAGAAAACAGGCGAAACCGACGTTACGTTCAATATCACGGAAAACAACCAGATCTTCGTTGACCATGTGGACGTGGAGGGCAATAAGGCAACCAAATCCTATGTGCTGAAGCGCGAAATAACGCAGAAAGAGGGCGAGGTGTTCAGTTCCTCCAAAATACGCCGCAGCCAGGAAAAGATATTCAATCTGGGTTTCATAGACGACGTCAGCCCGGTTATAAACCCCACAGCGGACCCCGACAAGGTGGACCTGGTGTTTGACGTGGTTGAAGGCAAGCCCGGGATGCTGACGGCCGGCGCCGGTATCTCCTCCAACGACGGCCTCGTCGGCACCCTCTCGCTCACGCACCTGAATCTGTTCGGGCGGGCATATAAAACCTCGCTCTCCTGGAACTTCGGCAGGCGGGTGCAGGACTACTACCTCAGCTGGTCCACCCCCTGGGTTGGGAACCATCCCACCTCGCTGGGAGTGGACGTCTTCAACACGCGCCGCTATAAGCCATACCAGAACACCATCTCCGCCTACACCGAACGCCGCTCCGGCGGCAAGGTAACGCTTGGGCCGCGGTTTGAGGAAGACAAATATCACCTGACCACCGCCTATACTTACGAGAATGTGCGCATCGCCGATGTGGACACTCTGTACCAGTCCGAACTGTCGGCGGGTACCAGCGTTACCTCTTCAATATACCTGGAGTTCGCGCGGGATACCCGCGACAACGTGTGGGACCCCACGCGCGGAACCAAGTCCTCAATAGGAGTGGAATATGCCGGCGGCCCGCTGCAGGGAGACGTCAACTATTACAAGCCGACTTTCTCCTACAGCTACAATCTCAAGCTGTTCTCTATAGACGACTACCCCTTCGTGATGGCCTTCGGAAACAGGTTCGGTTTCGTCGGGCGCTTCGGAAGCACCAAAAAAGTGCCGGTCTACGAGCGTTATTTTCTCGGCGGGGCCGAGACGGTGCGCGGTTATTCCAGGAACGGACAGATAGGCCCTCTCAACGGCGGCAGGGTCTACGACGTGGCCAATATTGAATTTAAATTCCCTCTGGCCCGCGAGCGCCGCCGCACCATCGTGCAGTTTGCCTTCTTTTTTGATATAGGCAACTCCTGGGATGCCTTTGACAGGATCAGCGCCCGCTTCGGCACCGGGACCACTAACCTCAAGGCGGGAGCCGGCTTCGGGATACGCTTTACCACCCCCGCTTTCCCAATACGCCTGGACTGGGGCTACGGCTTTAACCACAAGCCAGGAGAACAGCGCTCGGACATATACTTCACGCTGGGGAATTTATTTTAGGATCTGCGATTCAGACAGTGGCGAAAGTCCTGCGGTTTAAACGTTGCCCAGTCGGGACTTTAGGATAGCGATGGAAAGGAAAAATGAAAAAACTTATTTTCCTGTTATTGCCGGTACTGCAGCCGGTTAACTGCGCGGCGCTGGAGCTGCTGTTGGAGGAGAACCGCGGAGAATCCGGCACTGTAGGCTACGTGGACATAGACCGCGTTTTCAAGGAATATTCCGGCACTACCGGCGCCCGCGAGGAATTTATAGTTGAGATCAAAAAGAAAGAAGAAACCCTTAACGCAAAAAAGACCCCTGTCTTTACGCTGAAGGCTGAAATAGCCAAGCTCCGTCAGGAGCGGGAATTCGCCCTGACGCTTCCCTCGCTGCTGGAAACGCAGCGCAGCGTGGCCGAAGCAGCAGATGCCGCAGCTGCTGCGGTCGCAGCACAGGCCGCGCAGGCCTACACGCAAGCCGTCCAGGGTGCGACAGACGCGGTACAGGTTTCCACAGAAAACGTACAGATTTCCACCGGAATCCCGCAGGTTTCAATGGCAGCGCCGCAGGCCCTGCCGCCCGCCGTGATTTCGCTACCCGGCATGACCGGCCTGATCCAGGAACCTATATCTCAGGGTATAGACATGCCCGGCATAGCCAGGGTGCCGATGACGCACTTTAAATTTTCAATTTCCACCTCGGTGCCGGAGATAGACGCAGCGTTGTCCAAAAGGGAGGCGGAACTGTCCGCCAGGGAAAATGAACTGCGCCTCTTCCAGCGTCAGACCGAGCGCGAACTGCTGGAATATGAAAGCCGCAAAACCGAAATATTGCTGGGCCGCATCTATGTGGCGCTGAAAGAGCTGGCTATAAAAGAAGAGGTCAGCGTAATAATTGACAAGCGCAATATCCTGTTCGGCCAGAACGCGGTGGACCTCACCGGCAAACTGCTTAAAAAGCTGGAGGAGGACGGAATATGAAACTCACGGCCGCCGATATAGCTAAACTGGCCGAGGGCGACCTGCGCGGGGACGGCGCGCGCCATATTTCCGGCGCGGCTCCGTTTGAGAAGGCTGGCCCGTCGGATCTATCCTTTTTGGCCGACCCTTCCATGGCGGTTGCGGCCTCCGGGTCAAAAGCCGGCTGCCTGCTGGCCCCGCGCGGCTCGGAGAGCCTTTTTAAGAATTTCACGGGCGCGCTGGTCTTTACGAAAAATCCCAGGTACGCTTTTGTGCTGGTCCTGCGCCTGATTGAAAAAGAAAGGCGGCCGATGCCGCAGCCGGAAATACACCACATGGCTTGCGTGTCCCCTTCCGCCCATTTAGGCAAAGACATATACATAGGCCCGCTGGCCGTTGTTGAAGACGGGGCGGCTATCGCGGACGGGGCGGTAATAGGCGCGCAGTGTTACGTGGGCCGGAACGCTAAAATCGGGCGCGGGACAAGGCTTTACCCCGGTGTGAAGGTAATGGATGCCTGTGAAATAGGCGCGGAGGCGGTAATACACGCCGGCGCCGTCATAGGCTCCGACGGATATGGCTACATCTCCCCGCACGGGACGCATGAAAAAATCCCCCAACTGGGCAGGGTGATTGTTGAAGACAGGGTGGAAATAGGCGCCAACACGGCCATAGACCGCGCCGCTCTTGATGTCACGGTGATAGGCGGCGGAACCAAAATAGATAACCTGGTACACATCGCCCATAACGTTAAGATAGGCAGACACTGCCTGATAATGGGCCAGGCCGGAATAGCGGGCTCCGCCGTTATCGGCGACAACGTCATAATTGGAGGCCAAGCCGCCATCTCCGACCATGTAACCATAGGCGAAAATACCGTGGTGATGGGGAAGACCGGCGTTATGAGAAATTTAGGGCCGAACCAGCTAGTGTTCGGCCACCTTGCGAGACCCCGCCTGCTGGCAATGAAAATAGAGGCGTTGCTAGGCAAACTCCCCGAGATGCACAAGGCGATAAACAGGATACAGAAGCGGTTGGGGATTTAAAGTTGCGAACAACGATTAAAATACCGGCTACGATAGCGGGGATCGGCCTGCACAAGGGTAAACCCTCCCGCGTCACCTTCCTGCCCGCGGAAGGCCCCACCGGATTTCGCTTTATAAGCCCCGCTTTCGCGGAGCCCCTCCCCGCCCGCCTGTACCGGGTGTCCGGCACAGCGCGCGGCACCAACATCAGCGACGGAAAAAATACTATTTACACGGTTGAGCATCTGCTTTCCGCCGCGGCCGGCCTCGGCATAGACGACCTGGACATGGAAATAACCGGCGAAGAGCCTCCGGCCGCCGACGGTTCGGCGCTGCCTTTCGCTGCCGCGCTCTTCAAAGCCGGCCTGTTGAAAAAGCCGGGACAGGAGCGCGTAAACCTCCGCCTGCCGGGCCGGCTTGAAATGACCAGGGGAGACGCCCGCTATTCAGCCGTCCCCGCGCGCGGCGTATCCTTCAAACTGACCTATGACCACCCGCATCCGCTGGTCGGCAGGCAGGTAGTGGAATTCGCGCTGACCCCCGGAGAATACCTGGCGCGCGTGGCGCCCGCCAGGACCTTCGGCTTTTCGTACGAGATAGAAGCGCTCAAAGCCGCCGGCCTCGCGCTGGGCGGCTCGCTGGAGAATGCCATAGTAATAGGCGAAAAAGAGATAATGGCAAAGGGCGGCCTGCGCTTCGCCGACGAATTCGCCCGCCACAAATTAATGGACCTCATAGGAGATTTGGCCCTAGCCGGTCTGCCTCTCGGAGATATTTATATAGAGGCCGAACGTCCCGGTCACGCCGCCAATGTCAATTTTGCTAGACTGTTATCATCAGAGGAGTAACTGCTCAGGTAGATAGAATTCAGAATTCAGGAGTCAGAATGAAGATGCCAG
>CAZYFL010000124.1:0-6901 GCA_964646805.1 uncultured Elusimicrobiaceae bacterium
CCCCATCCGCAAGGGTGCGCAGGGCAAGCCCGCCGCCGCTCGCAATGATAACCTGTAGTTACGGCTCACCGCCTCCTCTTGAGGGCCAGCAGCGGCGGCATTATCTCCGTGCCGAGCATAGAATCCGGTTTCCCGTCGGCATTGGCGTCGGCCTCGGCGTAAATGGCCACGGAGGTGACATATTTAAGCTCCGCCACAGTATCTACGCGCCCGCTGCGGTTGCCGTGGCCGGCAGGGGGTTGCACCCAGTCTATCTCCCTCTCCGAGATTATACCGTCCTCCTCCCCCGCGTCGCCGGTGCCGGACAGACCGTCGCTGCCCCTGTCTATATTCCTGCCCAGGTCCTCCCGCTTTGACCCATAGCAGGTCAGCGTGAAGGAACTTATCCTTGCGGCAAGTTCCTTTGTGTCCGACGCGCCTCCGTTCACATACAGGGATCGGTAAACCTTCCTTTCAGCGGGGGAATAATAAAGAGAAATCCGCGCGTCCGCCTGGCCGTCGTTGTCGTCGTCGTCGTCCTCTAGGTCGTAGCCTGCCCGCCACTGCTGGTCGGCGGGAAGAGAAAACTTCAGGCTGGCGTCATTATCATCGTCGGTGTCCTTTATGTTCGCCACGCCGTCCCCGTCGAAATCCCCGTCCAGCCGGTAGCCCGGCGTTTTAACTATGTCGCACCTGAAAGTCATGGACCCGGAGAGAACAGACTCCATCTGGTTGGCCTCATAAAGATCATTCTCCACGCGCGACATAAGCAGGCGCATCTCGAAAGAACCGCGCATTTCATTATCCGCCTTCCTAGTTGTTTTTGTAAAGCCGGCGAAGTATTTAGCAAAGGCAACTATGGCTATGCTTATTATGGCGACGTAAATTATCATCTCCAAAAGGCTGACTCCGGAGCGGGTCCGGCGCATAAAAGTTTTATTAATCTTCGCAGCCATTGTCAGTTCCCCACCGTAAAATCCCAAGACTCCACGCGCGTTTTTTTATCGGCCGGGTTGTCGGCCCAGTGGCTTGCAGCGACCTCTACGGAATGGTACGACCCCGGCTGGAAGGCTTCGGGCGGCGTGTAGGAAACCACTCCCGATGCGGCTTCCCAGTGGACGCTTATATTAGCCGACGAGACTTCCACGGCGCCGTCCACCTTAAGAGTTATGCTGTACGGGTCTATGCCTGACTGGTTATCAAATACGCGGCAGGAAATCTCCGGCAGGGCAGCCGCGTTTGATCCCAGTGGCGTCTTGTTGGCCACGGCAGGCTCTGAATTGTCCGGGTCGCTTACCGACACGGTAAAAGTCCAGGTGGAATTGACCTTATAGTAGGCGTTGTCTCCACCCTCAAGGTATACCGTGTAGGCGGTTCCGTTGACGAGCCTGGCCGGCAGGCCTGTAGCGGGGTCGGTCCGGTAAATTTTTCCGTCCGACTGGTTGTAGTTGTACGGGACCTCCACCCCGTTCACACTCATGGTTATCACCTCCTGGCAGATGCCGCAGGGCGTACCGGTGGAGGCCGGGGCATCAAGCAGCACAGCGCCTATGTATGGCATCAGTTCGGCCACGGCGCCGGAAGGGGTCTGCCCCGTTATTGAGGGAGGATTGAGGTCAAGGGTCACGCGGCGCGGCGCGAATGGGGAATAATAAGTGTCTTTCGTGGCCTTGGCGTATATAGTGTTTTCCCCCTCGGCTAAAGCGTTCGTAACGGGCATGGATTGGTAGTCAAAATTACCGGAAGCGTCCGCCTGGCGGGTATCCAGCGCCGTAATCATGGAATTGACATAGAAATTCACGTTGGCAAGCGGGACGGTTTCCCCCCATAGCCGCAGGGTATAGGTCGTGTCGGCCCTATAGGCCGCCACCTCGTCCGGGTAGGGCCTGGCCAGGACCAGGGCAAAGGCGTTCTGGCGGGAGGGCTGGGAAAGATCGTAAAGGCAGGTGTCGTTGGCGGGCTGGTTTATGAACATCTTCAGTTCCGCGCCGCTGGCCTTGCTCTCAATGCCGGAAAGCATTTCCAGAGATATCAGGTCTGTCTGCGTATGAATAACCCTGCCCTTCTTATAAAACTTCAACGTTACCTCCTTAAGATTGGTGTCCGGCAGCTCGCTCGAAGTTTTATTAAGCGCCGTGGAGATATAATTATCGTAATAATCGCTGTCCGCGTTGGCCCTGTAGTACCTGACTCCGGCGTCGTAATCGTCCCGCCCGTCGCTGTTAGTGTCGGTGAAATCCCGCAGGTCGCTGAACAGGCCGTTGCCGTTCACGTCGGAAACGTCCCTGAGCTTAAATGTCACCGCCAGTGTCCACCGGTCCACCGAATATCTGGAGGCGAGGGACGTTATCCCGTTGAGCAGGCCCAGGTACGGATAGGCGGCCTTCTGCAACGTAACCGGGCCATAATTTCCGGAAAGGCCGTAATTCGGGAGCGCGGAGTCGTAAGCGAACAGATAGTAATACTCCACGGTCTTCAGTTTGGAGAATACCGCGACGGACACGCGGGAAGTATAGACGTTTTCCCGCAGTTTTACGGAAACCGCGGCTAGGTATTGATACATGTAGGCTACGCTCAGGCTGAGTATTGACAGCAGAAAAACCGCCATCATGGCCTCAACCAGGCCGAAGCCTTTTCGTTTTTTTGGTCTGCGGGTCGGGGGCATGGGTTTCCCTTTACTCCCGGAACCCAAACCCGCCGCCGGTTATTGCGGCGTAGCGCCGCGCGAGCAGATAAAACAACCCCCCTATCAGGGGAACCGCAGTAATGGAAGTAAGGATAAGTTCGGAGATTATTTTTTTATGTATAAGTTCTATAAGCTCCGCATCAAGCTCCGGGTAGGCTTGGGCGGCGAAGGTTATAGCCGAGGAGTAGAAGCCGAGGAAAATAGAGAACAGCGCGATAAGCGTGCCGGCCGCCGTGAGTTCCGCCGCAGGGAACTTCCGGCGCAGATCCGCGAACCGCTTGTTTTGTTTATCCATCACAATCCTCCCTGATTCCGCGCGTAACCCAGGGTCATCCTGGGGCCTAGTGCTCCGACCGGATAATAAGCGTCGTTTTTAATGTCCGTTCCTGGCCGGCTGCTTCGTTGCTCCTCACTCACAGATCCCCGGTACGCTCGTTCGTCGCGCCTCGCATCCGGCTCAAATCCAAACCTTCAAATGTCCAGCTATTTGCGGGACGCTACACTACGGCGGGGGCAGGGAACCGGGAATTTCGGCTTCCGAGAAAGGCTTTTTCAGGTAATTGTCTATGAATTCAAAAAAGCCCCATTCGTCTTTATGGGTTTTAGCCTCTTTATACAGCGCCACGGCTTTATCCCTGGCGCCCTTAAGGTCGTAGACATTGCCGCACCGCACAATAGCCCAGACCGCCCAGCGCGCGGGGTGCGCCGAAGGATCCTCTCTGATTGTAGCCGCGGCTTTGGAGAAATAGCCGGCGGCCTCGTCGTACTTTTTTTCAACCAGATATGTGGCGCCGATGGCGGTAAGCACGCGGGGCAGGTACCGCCGCCTGTAGACGGGAACGCCGTCATTCACCGCCTTAAGGTACGCCAGGGACTCCCTGCGCGCCTCGTCGTATTTTTTATCCTCGTAAAGGGAAACTATCTCCACGAAATGCATCTGCGGATGCACAGGGTATGCGGCACGCAACTCGCGCGACCATTTCACTGCCAATTCCGTATTGGCGTATCTGCTGCCCGGCTGGGTGTAAATTTCTATAAGCAGGAGTTTCGCTCCCAGAGCGTTGAAAAAGCCTTTTTCCCGGCAGAGATTCAGATATCCCAGCCCCTTCTGCGCGTCCCCGCTCATCACAAGCCTAGCCAGCAGTTTTATCACTCCCGGTAAAGTGCCGGCGTAGTACTCGTACATCCCGATCCCCAGGTAAGCGTCGTAAAGTCCGGGATCTATCTTAGCGGCCTTGCGCGTGTTTGAAATGGCCTTTTTCCCGTCGAAATACGCCTTCAGCCAGCGGCGCTGCAACACGGCCAGCCGCGCGCGCAGGCCGTAAATGCCTCCCACCGCCAGATAGGCGTTGGCATCGCCGGGATGTTTTTTTATCCAGGCCAGGCCGACCTCAACGGCCTTGTCGGTAAGTCCGGAGTATTCCTTCTCAAGCTTCGGGTCGGACTCGTCCTCCAGATATTCAAGCTGCGCCCACTTGGACATGGCAATGCCAAAATGTGGAAACGGGTGGTCGGGATATTTCTGCAGCGCCAGGCCGAACTGCTTCCGCGCCTCTTCAAGATCTACGGCGTAGATAGCGTCAATGCCTTTTTTGGAAAGCAGGCGCAGTTCCTCCGGCAGGGGCTCATATTCAGGCGCAGCAGCCGGAGCCGCCGAGGCGCAGAAGACCAGCGCGGCGGTTAGAATCAGTTTTTTCATATGGTAATCTTGTCTGCTCCCAAGCGGCGGCGCAGGGCATCCGGCACTACCACCGAGCCGTCCTCCTGCTGGTAATTTTCCAGTATGGCCGCGAAGGTGCGCCCCACAGCCAGGCCGGAGCCGTTGAGAGTGTGCACGAACTCCGTCTTCCCGCCCCCGGCGCGCTTAAAGCGCGTGTTCATGCGGCGGGCCTGGAAATCGCCGCAGTTTGAACAGGAGGAAATTTCCCTGAACGCCTCCTCGCCGGGCATCCAGACTTCCAGGTCATAGGTCCTAGCGGCGGAGAAACCCAGATCCCCGGTGCAGAGTTCCACCACCCGGTACGGGATTTTAAGGACTTTAAGTATTTTCTCGGCGTCGGCGCGCAGCTTCTCAAGCGCGGCCATGGAATCCTCGGGGCGGGTTATCCAGACCAGTTCTACTTTGTTGAACTGGTGGTTGCGTATAAGCCCGCGGGTATCCTTGCCGTAGGAGCCGGCTTCCTGTCTGAAGCAGACAGTGCAGGCGGCGAAACGCCTGGGGAGGTCTTCCTCTCTGAGGATATCGCCGCGGTATATGTTGGTAAGCGGGACCTCGGCGGTTGGTATCAGATAGAGGGGCGGCTCCGCGGCTGTTTTATAAAGGTCTTCCCAGAATCTGGGCAACTGGCCGGTGCCGGTCATGGTTTCGGGAGTTACCAGGAAAGGCGGGAAGATTTCGGTGTAACCGTGCTCAACCGTGTGCAGGTCCAGCATCAGCTGTATCAGGCAGCGATCAAGCCTGGCCCCCTGGCCTTTAAGCAGCGCGAAGCGGGAGCCGGAAAGCTTTGCGGCCGCGGCAAAATCCAGTATGCCGAGCTTCTCGCCCACAGCGTGGTGGTCCAGCGGCTTGAAACCGAACTCCCGCTTGCTGGAAATATCCTCGTAGATGACCTTGTTATCCCGCGGCCCGCCGCCTTTCACCACGGCGGGGTCCGGCAGGTTAGGGACGCCGAGCAGCAGGGTGTTCAACTCCCGCTCCAGGGCGGCGATATTCTCTTCCCTCGCTTTCACCGCCTCCTTGGCGGCGTTAGCCCCCGCCATGGCGGCCTGGGCGGCGGCCTCGTTACCGGAGGCTTTGGCGATCTGTATTTTTCTTGAAACCTCGTTGCGCCTTGAGCGCAGTTCCTCTATCCCTGCAAGGGACGCGCGGTAGACGGAATCTCTTTCTATTATCTGTTCCAGGACAGGCAGACAATTCCCGCCACGGTCAGCCATGGCGGCCTTAACCCTTTCCGGGTCGGAGCGGACAAGTTTAATATCAAGCATTGCGGAACTCGCTACGGTTTAAGTATTTCTATGATGGATTCGCGGATTATCGCCGCAGACTCGTCGCCCTGACGCGGGCTCAGCATAATTTCCATCCTGAGAGCCGTCGGCTCAAAGCCGCTGCTCCTGAGTTTGTTCAACTGGGTTTTCAGTTCAAAGCGTATGACCCTGGCCTGCCTTTCGGAAGACGGATTTATTTTAGCGACGCGCACCTCTTCCACGTAGAACGGTACGCACCAGAAAGCCTTCTCCGGCGCATCGCCTTTCTTCAGGAGGCGAAGGCTCAGCGCGTAGCGCAGCACAAGCCCCTCAATCGGTTTCGTAGAAGAATTGCGCAACGTCACTATGGCGCGCAGGTAATCGGAAAATCTGGAATCCGGCGCGGCGCGCAGCTCCGTAACCGGTGCGTATGGGGAGCGGGTTTTCCCCGCCAGCTTTGAAACCTCCCAATTGACCCTGACAATCACGGCCTGGGAGAAGGCCGGGGTTGCGGAGGCGGCGCAGATAAAAAGCGCGCAGACCAGTAAGCGGGGGATAAAGCGTTTCCTCATTGTTGTCCTGGAACGGCCGCCAGGGCCGCCTCCATGTTCTCTGGTATGATGGTGATGACTTCGCTGCGCGTGACCTGATTATCGCACTGGAGATCCAGCATTACCGTAACCAGGCTGTATCTTCCGGACCGGCCGGGAGAAGCCCACAACGCCTCCAGAAGGGAATGTGTTTCGCCCTGTACACACTTCGGGGCGGAAGGAAGGAAACTGCGTTTAAGCGCGTTTGAAAGCGAACTTATGAGCGCATTCAATATTATGTTGCCCAGCTCGGAAAGAAGCAGCTCCTGCGCCTGGTTGAGGTTTGGCAGCTTTGAAAACGAAAACCCCAGGAAACCGCGGGAAATTGTCTCTATGTCATCCGACTGAAAAATCACCATGGAGGTTAGCGGGTATTCGCCGCGCACCTCTAAGTATACGGCAACCCCCATGCCGCCCGGCCCGGAGGAATGCTCCTTAACGGCCTCTTCCATGCTATGCCAGGTTACCCGCATTGCCGCCACGTTCCATTTCCCGGCCGAGACACGGGAGAGCCTGGACATGCATTTTTCAAGGCTTGCCACCACTATCCGCTCTAATATTTTCCCTGCTTTGGGGTCCATGTCATTCCGTAAAGCTGAGTAACTGCTCAGGTAGTCAGAATTCAGGAGTCAGAATTCAGGAGTCAGAATTCAGAATGGCGGAAACTTTCTCGTTGCCGGCG
>CAZYFL010000125.1:0-6882 GCA_964646805.1 uncultured Elusimicrobiaceae bacterium
AAACAACAACCCACAACCTGGGGACTTGACAGGCTCGTTCATATCAGTAGTTACAAACTATCGCCGTAATCTCCTCTTTATTTAGCGTAGAGTTTGCGCTTCCATAGCCAGAGCCCGGCCCCGCCGGTCAGCAGCGCCGGAGCGAAAATGACCCAGGGGAAAAGCCCAGGGTACTTGCGCGAAAGCACCATGCCGCTTGTGGTAAGGCCGTAGTAAAAGAAAATTATCAGCAGGCTCAGCCCAAAGCCGCCGTGGCGCGTGTGCCGGTTAAGCGCCACACCCAGCGGCGCGCCCACCAGGAAAAAGACCAGCGGCGCCAGCGCAAGGGCGAAGCGCGAAGCTATTTCGATCCTGTATTTGGCGGCCACCTGCGGATCGGGAATCCCTGCCTCCAGCCTGGCCAGCAGGCCCGGGGTGGAAATTTCCCTCTGGTTCAGCTTGCGCCCGGTCCCGTCCCCGGAAAAAAACGGCAGCAGGGTCTTGTAGTCGCCGAATCTGCCATAGAGTATCTTCTCGGAATTTTTACAGTCCGTCTGGCTGAACTGGCCGTCGGAAAGTTCCAGCTCAAGACCGCTTTCATTCACCATCCTGTAGCGGCCCGCGGCGGCGTTTATCTTATTTACAAAGGCCGGCGTTTCGCCCTTGTTTATCCGCCGGACCAGCTTTACGCCTCTCATCTCTCCGGTAAGGGAGTTCACGTTCGCGGCATAAAGCACCCAGTCTGAAATATTCTGAAAAGTGCGCGGCTTCAGTTCGATCCTGGTAACCCTGTTGAGCATAGAGCTGGTATACTCGCCGGAGCGCCGGAGAGCCGCCGGTCCCAGCCAATGATTCACCGCCAGCAGCAGCAGCGAGGCCAGCAGCGCGGCGTAAAACACGCAGGAAAGTATTTCATAGAACGAAAAGCCGCCCGCGCGCAGGGCTATTATTTCCCCGTCCTGCGACATAGCCCCCAGGCTCAGCAACATGGCCAGCAGGAAAGCCAACGGCAGCGACATGCCGAGGATGTTGGGCAGCAGGTAAAGCATGCTCTTGCCAAGGAAATAAAAAGAAAATCCGGACAGCACGCCCTGGTTTATAACCTGCACGAAGTTGAGCATGACAAGCAACGAGATGAAGACAAAAAGAGAAAGCCCGAGGAATCCGGCGAACACCCTGAATATGTAAAGACGGGCTATAGGCACGGTCATCCATTTATTCTATTATATATCGTCGGCGCCGTGGAAATTTTCAGCGTCGCCGCCGTTTTTGCCTGCCCGCCGGCGGGTTTGTGGTTTTATTGTAACTGCTCAGGTAGAATTCAGGAGTCAGAATTCAGGAGTCAGAATGAAGATGCCAGCGACAAGATTTGATGACCTGGTGGTGTGGCAAAAGGCCCACCAGTTTGTGCTTATTCGCAGGTTATTCTGAATTCTGACTCCTGAATTCTGTCTACCTGAGTAGTTACGTTTTATTACTTTACTGCAACGTGAAAGCTACGGTAAAAAATATTTTATTCTTCGCAATCCTCGCCTGCGCCGCGCCCTTGCGCGCCGCCGACTTTGCCGCGCCCACGCCGGCGGGGGGCCGCTTTCTGCTGCTCGAAAGGAAAGACGCGGGAAAGCTGCTGGGCGGCACGGAGCTTTCCAGCGCCGCTGAAACAGGGGACGCTGAAAATCTTTCAGTGGACATGCCCTTTTCCTACAGTGAAAACTCCTGGAACTCCGCGCGCGAGGCTGTGGAAACAGGCCGCTTCCAGCGCGAGGAGCCGGCCTCCCTGCCGGCTGTCGGAATCCCCTCCGGGGAGCCGGCCGCCCCGGAACAGCAGGTGGAATTCCGCGAATCCGGCACTAGTCTTTCCGTAACCGGCCGCAAGGTCATAGCCCTCAGCTACAGCGGTAAAAAATTCATTAACGAACAAACTACCGCCACCAGGGCGCGCAGCCTCAGCCTGTTTGAAATAACCCAGCAGATGCAGGTCCGCATGCAGGGCAGGGTCGGGCAGAAAATAAAAGTGAACGTGGACTACGACGACACAAAGCTGGATAAACAGGACATCTCCGTGGTCTATCAGGGCAACCCCAACGAGGTGGTGCAGAATGTCTCATTCGGCGACATAGACCTGTCGCTGCCTGCCACCGAGTTTGTCTCCTACAACAAGCAGCTGTTCGGCATAAGGGCGGATCTAAAAACCAACCGCCTCAAGCTGACCTTTGTGGGCTCGCGCACCAAAGGCCAGACCAAGACCAGGCAGTTCACCGGCAACACGCAGTTCCAGGGCGTGGACATCCTGGACACTAATTACCTGCGCCGCAAGTATTACGACGTCACCTTCGGCAACGCTGCGCGCCTGCCGATAAAGTCCGGCACGGAGCGCGTCTATCTGGACCAGCAGACCCTGGCACAGGTGGACGGGGTTACCATTTTTGCTATGACCGGCAAGGATATGGGCGTGCAGGCCTCTACCTATACAGGGCGCTTCCAGCTCCTGAGTCCCGGCATAGATTACGTGATGGACTACTCCAAGGGCCTGGTAACCTTCAACCGCACGCTTAACCCGCAGGAAGTTGTGCTGATAGACTATCAGAACACAGGAGATTCCCTCCTGTCACAGAACAGCTCCACCTCAACCCTGGACACGGCGGCGGCGCTGGCGGTTCCGGCCATAATAAAAACGGCCGGAGATATCGCGCTGTCATCGGCCGCTGCCGTCTACGACCTGCAGGTTTCTCACCGGCGCGAACTGAAAACATACTACTCCATAGGCCAGAGCAACATCGTGCGCGACAACGGCAACGGCAATTTCATCCTGAAGGTGCAGGACCTCAACCGCAACGCCGTCGGCAGTTCCTTAAACCCGCGGCAACTTTACCCCGACACCATAGAGGTTGACTTTGAGCAGGGCATTTTCAGGCTGCAAAACCATTTCGCTTCGGAGTCGGACCCCTCTATTGAGGACCCGCAGATTTACTCCGCCGCGCCGGGCTCAAAGCGCGTGATACGCGTGGAATATTCCTTCAGGTTCAAGACCTTCCTGCTTGAGCCCGGCATAGTGCTGCAGTCCGAAGTGGTACGCGTGGACGGCAGGAAATTGGGCCGCAACGAGGAGTACTTCATAGACTATGACTCGGGTTTCATCACTTTCTACTACCCGGAGCGCATGGGCCAGGACTCCAGGATAGAGATCGTCTACGAGGTCTCCCCCTTCGGCGGAGTGGGCAACCAGTCATTGGTGGGCGGCCGCGTCTCCTACGACTTCGGCGGCCATTTTTCGGTCGGCTCCACGCTGCTTTACCAGGGCGGCATAAAGTCCAATACCGTGCCTAACATCACCGACCTCACCAACAGCATGATGGTCTACGAGGGCGACGCCCAGCTTAAGGGCCTGAACCTGTTCGGCCTGAAAGCCTCCCTCGGGGCGGAGGCCGCCCAAAGCCGCCTGAATCCCAACCTGAACGATTACGCCCTTATAGACAATATGGAAGGCGTAAAGCAGGAAGATTCGCCGTCTATGGACAAGAACTTCTGGTTCATAGCGGCCAACCCCACACGGAGTCCGGCGTTACCGCCGGCCCTGGACTGGTACAATGAAAACATAAAATCCACCGACATAAATTCAGCCTCCGCCTCCGAAGGTACGCAGCAGGTGCTGACCGTCAAATACGACTTTACTGTTTCCCCCGAAGTCTCCATAGTCTACCCGCTTTCCACTACCGGACTGGATTTCTCCCAGAAAAACGTGCTGGAACTGGTGGTCTACGGGCAGAAGCCGGGCGGCCTCAACGGCCCTGAGTTTAACATCCACCTTGGACAAATCAGCGAGGATGCCGACAATACCGGCGGCGAGAGATTCTCCTGCGCCTCGGGCCTTGTGCTCACCGGCGCGCCCGACAGCGAAGACCTCAACTGCGATGGGCAGGTCTCCAGCGCCGAGGATATCGGCTGGCTTTACGCACCCGTCAGCACGGCGACAAAACGCTACGGCGCCGGCAACGGGCGGCTGGACTCGGAGGACCTCAACAAGAACGGCCGGCTGGATGCGCAGGATTTCACCGGCGGTAGTTTCGGCTACGTAACCGGCTCTGAATTCACAGACAATAACGACACCACCCCCTCCCCTGGGAACCGGAAGAATACCATCAACTTTGACGGCTGGCGCACCCTTTATCTGCCGCTGACTATAACCTCCACCGATACTTTCAAATGGAACGCCATAAAACAGGTGCGCATCTCCCTGCGTAAGAAGTCCCCGGGGGATGCCGACGCAGGCGTGGTTAAATTCGCCCGCATTTCAACCGTCGGCAACACCTGGACGGTGCAGTCAAGCACCAATGCGGGCTCCATTCAGGCTATAGGCGTAAACAACCAGGATAACCCCGACTACACTCCCATCCATGAGTCCGGCGGAGACGCGACCATAGTCTTTAATAACCTCTACGGGTCTGCCTCCGAGCAGAAGCAAAAGAACAATTCCCGCGCCCTCACGGAGCAGACGCTGGCCCTGAACTACGACAATATTTACTCCACCTCCACGGTCTACGTCTATCGCAAGTTCACCACGGCCATTGATATTTCCCAGCATGAGACACTCCGCTTTCTTGTAAAAAGCAAGAGCGGGAACAATCCCAACGCCGGCTTCTACATAAAGGCCGGCGACGTAAATAATTACTTCAAGGCCTCGGTGCCCCTTAACTTCACCGGCTGGCGACTCATCACGATAAACCAGGAAGACATAACCGGCGACAAGATACCGGACAGCTGGGTCCCGTCAACCTCCGGGGTGGAAATTTCTTCCAGGGGAACGCCCAGCCTGCAACAGGTGCCGCAGTTCATTGTGGGCATTGAGGCCAGGGACGGCAACAGCCACGCCGGCACGGTTTATTTCAACGAGCTGCACATGGCCGCGCCGCTCACGCGCATAGGCAACGCCCGCAAGGTGGAGGGCTCTTTCGAAATTCCCGGCTGGTTCAGCTTCGGCGGCAAGCACCGCTTCATGGATCGTAGCTTCCAGACGCCGGTTACCGCCATAGCCAACCAGGACAACGAACAGCATACCGGCTACCTTAATATCACCCGGCTGGCCTTCTTCCCCGTAAACGTCACGGCGGCGCGCCAGATAACCGTAACACCCAACACGCTGGCCACCGGGTCTAACAACTTGGTAAACTCCCTGCAGCAGGGGCGCGTAAAAAAATTCGACGGCACGGCCTCGGGCAGCATCAACATCGGGGCTTTGCCCAGGCTGGGGCTTAACTATTCCAAGGGCATAACGGACTACAGCCTGCTCAGCCGCAAGGACGACAGGGCCCTTTACGCCGCAAACCTGGCCTACTCGGCGCCGGGTTCGGCGCCGGTACTGCCGCGCTCCATCAACCTGAACTATTCGCTTGGAAACAGCAAGGTTAACTATGACGCCAGCCGGTTGCTGGTCCTGACCGGGCTGTATGAAACCGAAGAGCGCACCGATGCCTACGGCGCCAGGCTCGCCTTCGTGCCGTGGAACGGCGCCTCCTTCAATCCCGGTTACTCGCTGCAGACCGCCCGTGAGGAACGCGCGCCGATCTCCGACCCGCTGAAGGCGGAGCGCTATACCAAGTCCATGCAGCAGACCGTGGATTTCAATTCCAACCTGCTGTTCGCGCGCTGGCTGAACCCGTCGGTAAACTACTCTGTAACTACCATGGAGAGCAACAATCTCAACATCGCCACTGTCACGGTGGCGCAGGCCTCGCGGGTCTTCCCTGCCGGCCGTATAAAGAGCGTGAACCGCACCGCGCAGGGCGGCGTGAGCCTTACCCTCAACATGAACGACCTGATCCCCCGCAACCGCCTGCTTCGCTCTATGGCGCTCTCCTCCAACTACCAGATACAGGATGGCGACTCCTGGGCTAACGTGGAGAAAGAATACAATGCCAGGCCGCGCCTCTGGCTGAGGGATTCCATGAAACCCTCCAGTCCGTTCGCGTTGCGTAATTCCGTCACGCTGCGCGACACGATAAGCTCCACGCAGCGCTGGCAGCCTTTTGAAGGGTACGGCTTCAAAGGCCCGGCAGCGCCGCTTAACACCCTTTCGTTAACCAATAATTTCAGCAATTCGGTGCAACGCTCCGAAGTAACCGGCACCATTTCAAAAAGCGTCAATCGCACCTTCCCCGACATGATATTCTCCCTCTCGCAGCTTGAAACCCTGTTGCGAGCCCGCCGCTGGGCGCAGAGCGCCACCATAAATCTGAAGTATTCGCGCAACACCAACGAGGTAAAAACGGTTTCACTGGACACTTCCGGCGCCTACGGAACGGACCTGCGCTTCAGGCTGCTCAACAAGGTGGACGCCGCGGCCAGCTACAACCTGCGCCTCTCCGAAAAGAAGGACCTGCGGGTGAATCAACGCACCCAGGTCACCAGGCATAACGATGCCACGCTACAGGGCACTTTTGATTATAAAAAATTCCGCTTCACCTCCAAGGCGGATTATATTTCCGATAAAACTATGGCGGCGCGCGGCGTGGTAACCGCCAATACCAGGACAATAACTCCGAGCCTGCTGATCAAGTCGGACTTCCAGTTGCCGAAAGGCCTGAAGCTGCCCTTCGTAAAGAAAACTATAATCTTCACCAACCGCATAGTCTGGACTACGACGCTCAGCTATGCGATAAAATCCTCGCCTATTACCATAGCGGACAATAGCCGGCTGTTCTCGCTCAACTCCAGCGCCGATTACGAGGCTGCAAAAAACCTGCGTCTCACTTTCAACGCAGGGCTGCAGCGCTTCTGGCACAAATATCTTAAGCAGGAAGAATACGTCTCCTACCAGGTCGGAAGTACGCTGACGTTCCAGTTCTAAACAGAACCGGCTAAAATATTTGCCGACCAGGAGGGTTATAAGTTAAACTAAAAAAAATA
>CAZYFL010000126.1:0-6872 GCA_964646805.1 uncultured Elusimicrobiaceae bacterium
GCGTTGCCGTAGGCCGCCCCGCCGGACCATTCCGGCTGGCCGGTTTTTGCATGATATTCGGCGGCGTCGCGGTAAATTATCACGTTGTAGGGGCGCGCCGGCACAAAAGAGTAAAGCCCCATGTCCTGCATGATGCGGGTGTAGTTCTCCTCGCAGAGCCTGGAGTAAAGCGCGGCGGAGGAAGACGAATAAGCCTTAACGGCAAAGTGCGCCGTCTCATCGGTTTTATGGCCGGGGTCAAGGCCCTGATAAGGCGACTCCATGGGCCGGCTTACGGCGGCGGCCGGTGAGCCGTCCTTCGGCGCTTCCACGCAGGCGCAACAGCACAGCAGAAGCAAAACGGGAAGTTTTTTCATTAGGATTCAGGTTAATAAAGCTCAATCATTTTCCTGGTTATGCGCAGGCCGGAAATTTTAATACCGTAAGGATTGTCGGAAAAATCCAGTCTGAAGGTGAAGAGCTTCGTCATGTAGGACGGCAGCGTCACCGGCCCGAGCGTGAAGAACAGCGGCCTGACTTCCAGCGCCCCGCCATCCTTTATGGACAGCTCAAATTCCGCCTCCAGCCTGCCGCCGCGGGCCAGGGCTGAAACTCCCAGGTTGCCGTCAAGGCTTATTTTCAGGGCCCTCAGGAAGGGGTAGCGGTCAGCCAGGTAGCGCTCTATCGCATATTCGCTGATTTTAGCCGAGCTTACTTTTATGCCGGCAACCCCGGCGGGGACAAAAGGGTTCAGCGAGGCGCTGCCGACGGATAGGCCGTTTATCTCCAGCGTAAGGCCGTAGATATCACTGCCCAGAAGCGCGGCTGCCGGCGCGAAAAGATTAGCCGAAGCGTAGACTCCGGTGGTCTGGTCAAAGCCGGAAAGCTTCAGGGAAGCATCTTCAATGCTGAGCGGGCCCAGCGACAGGTTCTTTATCCGGTGCGCGCCCTCTTTTAAGAATTTCACGGTGGAGGGAGTTTTAACGTACACTTCTACTCTGGAGGCGTCGGCCAGCCGCAGATCGGCTTTTTTGTTGAAGACGGCGGGGAACCAGGATTTCGCCTGCAGCGCAACGAAGGCATCTTCCCCCTCTGAGGGCTTTTCGCCGAAGCGCGGAGTTTTATGTATCATGACGAAAGCGCAACCGGGGCAGGCGGGGTTGTCGGAGAATTTAACCAGCGAAACCGCAGGGACTGCCGAGGCCGCGAAGCGCAAAGCTCCTGCGTTAATGTTTACGTCGCCATAAATTCCGGCCAGGCCGCCCCCGGCGGGGGTGTTGGTTTCCAGGAGCGCTATAAGCTCTGCGGAGCGGTAATCCCCGGCGGACGGGGGCGGCAGGCCGGCAACAGGGTACTTGCCGGCGGGGAAAGGGCGCACCAGCCCGGACTGGTTTACCGCGCCCAAAGCCAGAACAAAAACAAGCAGATACTTGCGGGCCTGGTGAGGCGTCATCACCGGCACGGCCACGGCCAGGGGCAGCAGCGCAGGGTAAAGCAGTTGCGGGTGGCTGCCGCGCACCACCCACGCCAGCAGCAGGTACGGCGCCCAGAACCAGGCTGCCACCACCTTCTTTTTCTCATAAGGCATGAAAACCGAACAATACAGCCAGGCCAGCCCTGCGGAACCGACAATAAAGAGCGGCAGCCCGGCGGCTGAGGCGCCAAGCTTGAAGTAGCGCCAGAAGCCATGGTACTCCCCCCACAGCGGAACCAGGCCGGCGGCCACGGCGGACATGGCGAACAGGTACCAGGGGGCGTTTATTATCGCCCCGGGGAGAAACCCCTTGAGCAGCTCGTCGCGGCCAAACGGACTGGCGAAACCGGAAACAATAAATGGCGCGAGCGGCAGGGCGTAAAGCCAGAAGAATCGGTGCGAAAAAAAGCCTAGGCCCAGGCAGATGGCGAAGGCGAAAGTCCACCTGGGATGCTCAAAATCGTCGGAGCGGATAAAGCAGGCGTAAAGCGCGGCCGCCATAGCCAGCAGCGCCAGTTCCGGGGCGGGGCGGCGCGCCGTTTCAAGCACAAAAGGGAAGGCCAGCGCGAAGGCGGCGCCAAGCCATCCGGCGCTGTTGGGGCGGCTTTTGCGCACAGCCAGGAAAATTGCCAGCGCCAGCATAAGCATAAATGATGAGTTGACCACGACTAGCGCCAGGTTCAGATCTGTGGTAAGATATTTCAAGACCGGCACATAGGAAAGATAGTAAAGCGGCGGGTTGAGCGTGAGGTCAGACAACTCCGGCTTAACCAGCGCCCAGAGGCCCTGGTTTTTGAAGTAGGCCGCGTAGCGCAGCGCCCCGCTGAAGCTTTCGGCGTCGGCTTGGTTGAAGAAATAACCGCGCCTGAAGGCCCACTGCGCCAGTAGCAGCGCGTGGAACAGCCAGATGCCGCCCAAGCCAAGCAGCCCCGTAGAAAGTTTCTCCCGTTGCGGCTGCATCAACTCCCGCTCAAAGAGGAGGCTCTCAAAAGTAAGCCTGGTAGTCAGGAATTTTTTGCGCCACGGGGAGAGCTTTTCCGTATTTCCGGACATTACAGGCCTTTACTTCCGTTTCTTTCTTACGGGGGCGGCAGGCTTGCGCAGGGCGGCCAGCCTGGACCGGTATACCGGAGCGGACTTCGGTGAAAGCGCGGCAGCCAGCATATATTGTGCCGCGGCTTTTTCCTTGTCCTTTAGGACGGCGTAAATGTCGCCCAGCAGGCCGCGCAGCCGGTGGGAATCCGGCTTAAGCGCCGCGGCCCTGGAGGCGGCCTCAAGCGCGCCTTCCTGGTAGCCGGCCTTATAAAGGGCCATTCCCAGCCAGTAATGATAAACGGGGTCTTCGGGTTTAATTTCGGCGGCCTTCGCGAATTCCCGCGCGCCCCCGGAGTAATCCGCAATGTGGTACATGGCCTTGCCGCGCTCAAAGAGGGCCAGGACAGCGGTGGGATTGAGGGCCAGCAGGGCGTCCAAATCCGCCAGAGCGGCGGGTAGGTTGCGGGCGTTGCGCTCGCAGAGGGCGCGGTGGTAATAGGCCAGCCCGAATTTGTTATTAAGCTCCAGCGCCCGCGAGAGATCCACGGTGGCGCCTGCGCAGTCGCCCAGTTTGTAAAACGAAAGGCCGCGGTTGAGCAGCGCGTAGGAATAATCCTGTTTGAAGGCCAGCGCCTCAGTGAACAGCTTCACCGCCCCGCGGTAGTTCCCGCCGTCCATCAGCATGGCGCCCAGGTTATTGTAGGCGGGCAGGTAAGCGGAGTTAATATCTATGGCTTTGCGGTAATCCAGGCCGGCTTTCTGCCTGTCGCCCTGCCGCTCAAAGAGCAGGCCGCGCGAGGTGAGAGCCTCGGGGAAATTCCTTTTGAGCAACAGCGCCCTGTTGTAGCTTTCAAGGGCCTCGGACTCCTTCCCGGCGGCAAACAGGCGATTACCGCGGTTGAAATAAAACTCCGGCGACCTGTTGCATCCCGCCAGCCCCGAGGCTATCAGGACAAACAAAAGAATTCTTTTCATAAGTTTCCACGCCAAGTCGCCAATTGTCCCTTCCCAGCCTTTAGCCTTTAGCCTTTTCCCCGTCCTTCATGCCAAACGCCATCAGCGCCGCCCCTACGGTGATGGCGCTGTCTGCCGCATTGAACACCGCGGGAAAAAAAGAGAAGTCAAAGAAATCCACCACGAAGCCGTAGGCGATGCGGTCGTAGAGATTGCCCAGCGCCCCGCCCAGCACCAGCGCCAGTCCCGCCGAGGCTGACCGGCCATGCGCCTCTATGCTCCGCCGCAGATACAGCAGCACGGCCACAAGGGCGGCGCTGAAAACCAGGAAGAACATATTGCTGTCCCTGAACAGCCCGAAAGCCACGCCGGTATTCTCCGCATAGGTGAGATGGAAGAAGGACAGTACCTTCACGGATTTAAGATAAAGCGCTTTCAGCGCCCAAGCCTTTGACGCCCTGTCAAGCAGGAATACCGAAAGGACTATGGCCGGGGTGATAAATTTTTTCATCTCTCAGGCGCGTCCTCCAGGACTTTGGCGCAGCGGCCGCACACCCCGGCGCGGGCCGGGTCAAAACCTATGTCGCGGCGCCACTGCCAGCAGCGCGGGCACTTCCCGCCTTCGGCCTTGCCCACTCTCACTTCCAACTCCGCCGCGCTGGCGTCAAATTCCACGACGGCCTCCGACACTATGGCTATCTGCGGCCAGAGCGGCAGGACGGATTCAAGAAAAGCCTTCATTTCCGGTCTGGAGGTGCGCAGGATTATGCGGGCTTCCAGCGAGGAGCCCACGGCGCCGGTCTTACGCACTTCCTCTATGGCCTTTGTTATGATTTCGCGCACGCCCATCACCTTTTCCCAGCGCTCCAGCAGTGCCTTATCGGTCCAAGCGGCGGGGAACCTGGGATAATCTGACAGAAAGACGCTCTCTTCCAGCTCCGGGTCAATTTCCGCCCTGGCCGTTTGCCACGCTTCCTCGGCGGTGAAGGAAAGCGCCGGGGCCGTCATCTTCAGCACGGCGATGAGAATATCGTACAGCACGGTCTGGGCCGAGCGGCGTTCGGGCGCGTCGGGGCCAAACGTGTAGAGCCGGTCCTTCAGCGAGTCCAGATAGAAGGCGGAGAGATCCAGTATGCAGAAGTCGGCCACGGCCCTTATGGCCTGGCGAAACTGGAAAGTCTCGTAATGCTTCTCCACTGCGGCCGCCGTCACGGCCAGGCGGGCGCGCATGTAGCGGTCAGTCTCAACCAGCTTATCGTCGGGCAGGCGGTGCTGCGCCGGCTTAAAATCGCTGAGGTTCCCCAGCAGGAAGCGCACGGTGTTGCGTATTTTGCGGTAGGTATCTATGGCGCCGGCCAGTATCTTTTCAGAGATGCGGACGTCATCGGAATAGTCGCAAAGGGCTGCCCAGAGGCGCAATATCTCCGCGCCGTATTTCGAGATGACTTCCTGCGGAGCCGTCACGTTGCCCAGGGACTTGTGCATGGCGCGGCCCTGGTCGTCCAGCACGAAACCGTGCGTGAGCGCCGCCTTGTACGGAGGCCGGCCGTTAAGCGCTACCGACGGAATAAGCGAGGTCTGGAACCAGCCGCGATGCTGGTCGGAGCCTTCCAGATAAAGGTCCGCGGGGTAGAAATCACCGGGGCCCAGCATGCCGGCCTTCAGCACAGCGTACCAGGAGACGCCCGAGTCCAGCCAGACGTCCATGATGTCTTTTTCTTTGGAGAATCCGCTTCCGCCGCAGGAACACCTGTAGCCAGGCTCCAGCAGTTCTTCCACGGGCTCGGAGAACCAGAAGTCGCTGCCCTCGGCGAAAACGCGCCCTTCCATGCGTTTCAGGAAGGCGTAATCCTCCTGTACCTTGCCGCATTCCCTGCAGTACACGGCGAGGATAGGTGTGCCCCAGTAACGCTGGCGGGAAAGACACCAGTCGGGGCGGGTCCTGAGCATGGCGGCCATGCGGGCGCGCCCGGCCCCGGGCAGCCAGCGCACAGTGCCGGCCGCCTTCATAAGTTTTTCGCGCAGGCCGTCCCGATCTATCTTGAGGAACCACTGCTCGGTGGCGCGGAAAATTATCGGCTGCTTGCAGCGCCAGCAGTGCGGATAGCTGTGTTTTAGCTTCTCACAGACCAGCAGCAGGCCGTCCGTTTTAAGGATTTCCACAATTTTCTCATTAGCTTCAAAAACTTTCAGGCCTTCAAAAATCCCGGCGTCGGCGTTGAATCTGCCGTTTTCCCCGACGGGGCAGAAGACGTCCAACCCCCATTTTTTACCGGCGTGAAAGTCTTCCTCGCCGTGGCCGGGGGCTATGTGCACTATGCCGGAGCCGGTGGACATGTCCACGAAGCCGGTAGTTATAATCTGACGATGGAAACGGCGCGCCTCCGGAAGGTGCGGCGCCAGACAGTGGCTGTACTTAAGCCCGACAAGATTCCCGCCCGGGATACGCGCGCCCTTTACCGCCTCAAGACCGGTCGCGGCCAGGAAGGCATCGGCCAGTTTGTCGGCGACTATCAGATACTGCCTGCCTGCCGGACAGGCGGGCCCGCCGGTTTCCAGCACGCGGTAGTCCTCGGACTTTGCCACGGCGGCGGCCATATTGGAGGGCAGCGTCCACGGCGTGGTGGTCCAGATCACTATGGAGGCGCGGTTCTGCGCCGCGACCGCAAGACCGTCCGGCAGGGTCTCAAGCGGGAAACGGACGTAGATGGACGGGGAGGTCTTGTCGGCGTATTCCACCTCGGCGTCGGCAAGGGCGGTCTCGCACGAAACGCACCAATGAACGGTCTTTTTATCGCGGTGTATATAACCCTTCTCCAGTAGTTCGCGGAAGACCTTTATGACGGCGCCCTCGTAGGAGTTAGACATGGTGATATACGGTTTGTCCCAGTCGCCCAATATGCCGAGGCGTTTGAATTCTTCCCGCTGTATGTCCAGGAAGCGGCCGGCGAATTCGCGCGCGCTGCGGCGGAAAGCGGGGATGTCGGCTATGTGGCGCTTGCCCAGTTTCATTTCTTTGAGCAGCGCCTGCTCTATGGGGAGGCCGTGACAGTCCCAGCCCGGCACATAAGGCGTGTAGTAGCCCAGCATGGAGCGGGACTTTATAACCATGTCCTTGAGTATCTTGTTGAGTGCGTGGCCGATGTGTATGCGGCCGTTGGCGTAAGGCGGGCCGTCGTGCAGGATGAAGGGTCTGGCCGCGCGGCGCTTCTCCAGCATCCTGCCGTAGAGGTCCATTTTGTTCCAGCCGTCCAATATGCCCGGCTCTTTTTTAGCGAGGTCCCCTCTCATAGAGAAGGAGGTGTTAGGGAGAAAAACCGTTTTTGAATAATCCGTGTTCCTGGCGGTCATTTTAAGGCATCCTATTGGCGCTGCTATTTTTTTTAGTTTAACTTATAACCCTCCTGGTCGGCAAATATTTTAGCCGGTT
>CAZYFL010000127.1:0-6815 GCA_964646805.1 uncultured Elusimicrobiaceae bacterium
CGCAGGCTATTCTGAATTCTGACTCCTGAATTCTGTCTACCTGAGTAGTTACCTATTTTAACCAAGGTGTTCGGCCAGTATTTTAAGTCCCATGACTATCAGAATGAAGCCGCCGGCGGCCTCCAGCTTGTGTCCAAAAAAACGGCCGCCCGTGGAGCCTATCCTGACCCCGGCCACCGACATCAGAAAGGTGACAAGACCGATTATCAGAACGGGGGCTATCAGCGAAACCTGCAGCATTGAAAAAGTAAGCCCGACAGCCAGCGCGTCTATGCTGGTGGCTATGGCCAGCACGGTAAGCGTACCGGTGTTGAAAGGGCAGGTTTTATCACCGGCGCATTCCGCTTCTTCCTTAAGCTTAAAAGCTTCATATACCATCTTTCCGCCCACCGCGGAAAGCAGGCCGAAAGCTATCCAATGATCCCAGCCGGTTATGAAATTTTTCATGCTCCTGCCGGCGGCCCAGCCCAAAACGGGCATCAGCGCCTGGAAGCCGCCGAAAAAAGCGCCCATTTTAAGCGCGTTCGGGAGGTGGAGCCGTTTCATAGTTGCGCCGCTCGCCGCCGAAACGGCGAAAGCGTCCAGGGAAAGCCCCAGCGCTATCAAAAGGATTTCAAGGAGCTTCATTGGACAATTATACAAAACCGCGCCGTGGGCATTGCCCCTGTTACGCTTGAACCCCTGCTCCGGTTTTAATATAGTAGTCTTACTATGAATCCAATAGCCATACTACGCCAGTTTTTCCAGGGCCTCACAGCGGAAACCACCCCCGGCCGGATAGGCGCCGGCATAACGCTCGGCTTCCTAATCGGCCTCATGCCCAAGGCCACCCTCACGGCCCAGCTCCTGATAGTCCTTCTGATGGCCACCCGCGTAAATATCCCTATGGCCCTGCTCACCGTCTTCGCCGTCAGCCTGGTAAATCCGCTACTGGATAAAATAACCGACCCCATAGGCTACGCTCTGCTGACCAGCGAAGCCCTGCGCCCGCTCTGGACCAGACTCTACAATATGCCCATAGCGCCGTGGACCGGCTTCAACAACACCGTGGTTCCCGGCGGCTTGGTGTTCGGCGCGCTGCTCTCCGCCCCGGTTTATTTAACGGGCCGCCGGTTCGGCGTTTTCTACAACGAAAAATTCAGGGATTACGTGATAAATTCCAAATTCGTAAAAGGACTGAAGGCGTCATGGCTGTTAGACTGGTACTTCAAGGGGGGCGTCTGATATGCGGTGGTCATATCTGGCTCCCCGCCTTACGCTGCTTATACTCCTCTGGGCTTTTTTCTTTTTCGCCTTTGACCCGCTGCTGAAGCGGGGCATTATAAAGGGCATAGAAAAAGGAGCAAAGGCCAAAGCCGAAATCGCGGGGCTTAAGACCGGCTTCCTCCATCCCTCGTTGAAAATTACCGGCCTTGCCATAGCCGATTCTAAAGAAGAATACCGCAACCTTGTGGAATTCTCAGAGCTGTCCTTCTCCGTTGAGGGCGCGCCTCTGCTGGAAAAAAAGCTGGTGGTGGACAGCGCCGTCCTTAAGGGTCTCCGCCTCGGTACGCCCCGCAAGACCTCCGGCAAGCTGTCCTTCTATAAGGAAGAGCCCTCGCCGCTGGTGGACGCGATGGTCGCGGAATCAAAGAGCTTTGCGCTGGAGCGCGCGGCGGACATAAAGGCGGACGCGGCCGCAGACTACAAAGTGGACCCGGCGGAACTGGAATCGGTAAAACTGGCCAGACAACTGGAAGAAACCTATCAAAAAGATTACGCGGACATCGCCTCCCGCGTGGACACGAAAAAATATCAGGACGGCTTGGACGCGCTGAAGGCCCGCTACGAGAAGGCGGGAAACGAAAAGAACTTTGCCAGGCAGGCCGGGGATTACTCCGACATAGCCAAAGAGATAAAGAAGCTGACCTCGGATTTTAAGAAAGACAAGGAAGAAGCCGAGGCCTCCCTTGCCATGGCAAAGGATGCCTTTAAGGCCGTGGAAGAGGCGCGCAGGAAGGACATGGCCGCCGTGATGGCTAGGATGAAGCTGCCGGCGCTGGACGCCCAGTCCATAGCGCGCATGCTGGCCGGTCCCGTGATAGCCGAAAAAACCGCGCAGGCCGTGAAGTGGCTGACCCTGGTCCGCAAGTACATGCCGGCCAGCGCCAGGGGCGTATTGAAAAACGAGGCCCGCCGCGGGCGTGAAGTGCATTTCCCCAAAGAGAAATCCTATCCGGCGCTGCTGGTGCGCAGACTGGAGCTGACTGGAGAGACGGGTCTTGAAGACCCGCTGGAATATAGCGGCGCCATAGAGGGCCTGACAAACCAGCCGCAGGTTTACGGCCGGCCGGCCACCGCCGTCATAAAAGGCGCCAAAGGGACGCGCAGGCTGGATTTCAACGTCTCAGTTGACGCCACCGGCAAAGTGATAAAGACCGCCTTCAAGCTTTCCTGCTCCGGTATACAGGTAAAACAGTTGCGGCTCGGCTCTCCGTCCTCTTTCCTGGTGGACATAACCGGCGGCGTCGGGATTTTTGAAGCCTCCCTGAAGACAACCGGCGAAGAGATAGCGGGCAAGGCGGCGGCGCGCCTGGCAGGGGCAAGGTTTAAACCCAAGGCGGACAATATAAAAGCGGCGCTACTCCGCTCGGCGGTTGAGTCCTCGTTCGCGGGGCTTTCCTCCGCCGTCATAGAAACGGATATCTCCGGCACAATAAAGAGCCCGGCATTTGACATAAACACCGACCTTGCGAACGCCGTCTCAAAGGCCTTCACCGGCGCCATGGGCGCCGAAGTGAAAAAGGCGCAGGAGGCGGCCCGGAAAAAAATGGACGAGGCATTGAAGCCCTACCGCGCCAGGCTGGACAATATGGCCGCGGCCAAACAGGCCGAACTGGAGAAGAAACTCAAGGACGCGGAGTCCGGAATATCGGGCGCGGCTGACGGACTTCTGAAGAAACTTACTCCGGGCAAGTTAAAGCTTCCTAAATTCCTGTGATGAGAAAAATAGAGGTGTGTATGTTTTTTTGATATTTGAAGTTGGGGAGAACTAAATGAAAAACCGAATGTGTGAAATTGTTTTTTTTGGCCTTTTGGCGTTTTTTCCACCCAGCCCGGCTCATGCCGTTATGGACGGGGCAGGGCATGAT
This sequence comes from uncultured Elusimicrobiaceae bacterium, assembly GCA_964646805.1. GTDB lineage: Bacteria > Elusimicrobiota > Elusimicrobia > Elusimicrobiales > UBA9959 > UBA9959. The sequence continues at coordinate 3,132 of CAZYFL010000127.1, forward strand.
TTCTTCCCTGTTGCGGCGATCTTCACGGCATCTGCCACAATAACCTATACCAATGCGGAGAACGCGGGGTTGACGATCTCGTCCGGGCTTGTGGTCAACAACGGTACCATCGCCCTGGCGGCATCCGGAGGCAATGTCGGCATCGGAACGGCGAGCCCGGCGGCAACATTGCATGTGGTGGGGCAATCATCATTTACCGCCGCCATTACAGTAAACGGAGTATATAATCCCACAACTCCACGTGGAGGGATTATTATGTATTCCGGAGCATGGAATTTTGATGCCTCTGGTTTGGGTACAGGTCCTCTTGCGGGTTGGGCGGTGTGCAATGGCAATAATGCCACCCCGGATTTAAGTGAAAGATTTATAATGGTGTCAACAACAAGCGCCGGCTTGGGATTGACTGGCGGGTCGGGGTCTCATTCCCATACTTCGTCCGTTACAAATAAACGCTGGAGAAGCATTTCGACGTCGGGGGGATCGTCCGCTGGCGGGTACAGCGATACGGGATATATGCCATCCTACAACACAGCGAACGATTTAGGATTGAACGTCACGTTGGAGGGCGGCCAAGTGGGCACAAATCCGGCATACGACCCTGGAGTCGGCGCAATAGCAGAATTCGGGGCATCGTATACGAAAGCGGTCGGCGGGTGTTGTAACCCAACGTACAACGCGACATGGGAGAGGTTGGTTGACCGTGCAATATCTCAGGGAAACAATAACCCGTCATACTATAAACTCGCATTCATCATGAAGCTCTAGCCGACTTCGCCTGCATCCACAGCGAACTTATCGCCCATAAGCGTTTCAACCTGACGCTGGACCAGTTATGGTGCGAATATAAAGCGCCGCTATTTCTTTAATCTTTGGAGCCTTTCCGTTATTATCCCTGATAGCCGGTCTTGACATTGTAGGCTTAAGAATGAGTTGCGCGTCATGGCAAGAAATTCAGGTTCAAATTCCACTATTGAAGTAATCGCATTTAGGGCGGCTTTAGGATCTAATTCCAGGTATTGGGCAAACTTTTCAAAATCCTCGCGTTTCCACTGGTTCTTTTTTCCACCCATCGGCAACGCGGAATCCTCTTCGTCAGGCAGGTACATCTTTGAGTTCACAAAATCATAACATGGAGTCAAACTATTTCCCCCGATTGCCGGAGTAAGCAGAGACCAGTTTTTCAAATGCATATCGCCATTCCCGACAGCGAAATTGAAGATCACCCTTTGAAAAAAATCAAACAACTCCAGATAGGGGTTGGCGGTATGCGCTTTAATAACATTCCCTACCGCTTCAAGAGAGTTGGAATATTTCGCATCTGTGGGAAGCTCCAAAAGCTGCGCCATATCTTCTTTGTGGATTTTGTTTCCGCCGTGAATCCTGTCAAAGCGTTTTATTATATAGCAGAATTTGCCGTCCGCCATTTTGAACAGGCCATGAGCCGGGACTTTCATCTTAAGCTCGTGGGCCATATTCATGGCCAGGTTCTCGTTCTGTGGAAGTTCCGGATATTCAGCAGGCTCCGGCTTAAGGATGTGCGTTCCGCCTTCAGATGTTATCTCCAACTGCTTATTGTCAGGGTTAAGTTTTACCGAAGCTTTTATCTGCACTCCGGAGATAGACATTTTCCCTGCTGTCCGGCTCACCCTCGAAGGCAGATCGGCGATACCGAAAGTTATATCAGGCACATAACTAACGCCAAAAAGGTCTTTCAAACATTTAATGTGATATGCCTCATTAGAATTTGTTTCCTTATGGCAGGAAAGACAGTTCATTATTTAACATCCTCTTCTGGGATTATTGAGACAGCGCCTATCGTGTCCCTGCCGACATGCAATAATAATTCAAATTTGTCTTCCTTATCTATTTTCAATGTCTTAGTGGTTATATCCAACAGCCACCCTTCCGGTAAAAGTCCTTCAAAGAACGGGAATAATTTTGCGGCCTCAAATCTCCCTTGATTTAGCGGCATTGCCAGGCTGACAGGCTTTGCCCCGGGAGTCGCAGGATACGCCTGGTCGTATTCAAAAATGTATCCTGCGGCGGTTTTTTGCAGCACCCCCGCTCTTTTACCGTTGTAATAGACTAATGCTTTTTTGGAGTCCATTAAAAGTCAACCGGTCCCAAAGTTTTACCGAATAACTTCAGCACCTTATTTAAAGTGTCGGTTTTCAACGTTTCTTTTCCCTGCTCCAGATCCCGTATAAATCTAAGTCCGACGCCCGCCCGCTTGGCCAGCTCTTCCTGAGTCAAACCAAGCTCTTTTCGTTTGTTCTTAACTAATTCTCTTAATTTTTTTATACTATACCTCAACGGGTATAGAAAGCATAATTATCTCGCTTAAGCTTTCTATATCCCCTCAAATCCGTCCTCATACTATAAACAGTATACCCTATAGGGTATAATTTTGTCAACAGATCTACGCAAAAAAATATCCCAGAATTAAACTGAATTAAACTGGATTAGGACAGGGATTAGAAAATGTTACAATTATGGCGGAGTCGGAGACGGGGGCAAAAGATATGCGGGAAAAAGACTTTCCGTTTCCGGGACGGTGAAGTTAGGGAAAACTAAATGAAAAATCGAATATGTGAAACTGTTTTTTTTGGCCTTCTGGCGCTTTTTCCACCCAGCCCGGCCCATGCCGTTATGGACGGAGCGGGGCATGATTTTTTCCCTGTTGCGGCGATCTTCACGGCATCCGCCACAATAACCTATACCAACGCGGCCAACGCCGGACTGACGGTCTCTTCAGGGCTTGTGGTAAATAACGGTACCATCGCTCTGGCGGTGTCCGGAGGCAACGTCGGCATCGGAACGGCGAGTCCGGCGAGCAGGATGGAGGTGGCTGGGACGATCCATTCTACCTCCGGCGGCGTCAAGTTCCCTGATGGAAGCGTCCAGAGCGTTAGCGGCGAACTTTCCATAATGGCGAAGACAGCCAACTACACGGTAGTCGCGGGCGACAGAAACAAGCTGATCATGGTGGAAAACACTACGACGATCACCTTGCCGGCCGTGGCATCTGTCAGCGCCGCCTTCGGGGTGACGATCAAGAACAAGGGAACAGGGAGCGTGACCGTGTCGGCCAGCGGCGCGGAGACCATTGACGGTAGCAATGCTCAGTTTCTCTCCAGCCAGTACAGCGTCCTGACGGTTGTCTCCAATGGGACTGAATGGTTCGTCATGAACAGGATCAACCCCTGCGTATCCGGCAAGCAGGTTTTTTCATATACAGGCACAGATCAGACTTTCACGTCCTACTGCACCAGCATACAAGTCAAGGTCTGGGGGGCCGGCGGCGGCCCATCTAACGGCGGAACCGACGGAGGTTATGGTGCGGCGGGAGGCTACTCCGCCGGCACGATCGCCGTGACTCCCAACGAGGGCATTACGGTCGTCGTAGGGCAAGGCGGCGCGACCCATGTTTACGGCGGTGGCGGCGGTGGCATGTCCGCAATTAAAAGGGGGGCAACCTACCTAGTTGTCGGGGGCGGCGGTGGTGGCGGCGGCCGAGGTCCGAATCCTGGCGGGAGTTACAACAGCGGGGGGTCTGGAGGCGGCACCTCCGGTGGAGCGGGAGTCGGAGCGGGCACGCCTGGCAGCGTCGGCGGCGGAAACCAGAGCGGTGGAGGAACCGCCTTTGGCTCCGGTCAGGCTGGAAGCCAGGGCCAGGGCGGCAAT
>CAZYFL010000128.1:0-6810 GCA_964646805.1 uncultured Elusimicrobiaceae bacterium
ATGGAGGTTTTATGGCTTCAGGGGAAGAGGAAGAGAAAAAAAAGGAAAACTATTGGCGGCTTTTCCTGTGTCTTGTTCTTGTTCTGCTGGCCGGTGGTGGTTATTATGCGCTGACCGGCATGCGTCAGGCCGCCCATAAGCTGGCCGGCGGTGCGGATTACGACCAGCTTTCCGCCAACAGCTCCATTTATGACGGAGGGTCCGGCGTCGCCGAAAACGGGGATTATTTTCCTCTGGACGAGGAGGCCGCCCGGGCGCAGGCCGTTGGCGGCGCTAAGTCCGACAGGGTTAATTCCCCGCTGATCCGTACGCGGGAGGAACTGGTGGCGGATGCCTCCGGAAAGCGGCCTTCGCAGGCTGTTGCGGTTAAGGAGGAGGAAGAGTTATTTTCCGCAGAATCCTCCGGGGCGGCCCCGGGCGGGCAGGTGGCCATGTCCGAAAAGTTGCAGATCAGGGCTTCGCTGTCCGGCGGCGCGGCGGGAGCGAAGGATGCAAAAAACCCGCCTTCCTCTTCCGCCGGCGCGACGGGAGCTTTTCAGGGCAACGGTGTCGTCGCCGGCAAGGCTTCAGGGCAGCGCGAGACAAATGCCGGAATCCCCAAAAAGTCCGGGCGCGGTTCCGTGGTGGAATCTCTTAAAAGCGCTTTTAGGGCCTCTTTTTACGGCGCGCGCCTCTCCTCGCAGGACTCGGCCAAAGGCTGGATAGCAAAGTCCTTTGACGGCACGGCGGAGGCCGCCACCGCCATAGAGTACGACGACAAAATGCGTTCCAAGCTGGACAAGATAAACCCCGATGCCATTCCCGGTTTCCTGCGCGAGCAGGATGTGAGCGTAGCCGAGGCCAAAAGGCTGACGGCCTCCGATGTGGCCAAACCAAAGATGGACATAGAGGGCACCAAAGAGGCGCTGGCCGCAGATGAAAACTACCAAAACAAGAAACTAGCCAATGAGTTTTCAGGCAGTATGATCAACGGCCTGTTCGCGGGATTCTCCGGCGCCGGCTCGCCGGAAAACGAAGAGGACCTGGGCGGGGCCGGCGCCTTTTCCGATCCGGAAGATGAGCAGTTGATCACTAATGATGAATTGCAGGACTGGGTGGATACCAACGGCTTTGGCGGGGAATGCGGCTGTACGATAGAAGCGCCCTGTTGCTGCCTGCCCAACAGCGGCGGCAGCGGCATGCACGGCGATTTCCCGGACGGGAACGGGGCGATATGGGTTTAAGGTAAAGGACAGAAGCAGGTGAAGAGAAGATTAGTAATGAACCAGAAAAAAAATTTGATCGCGGTTTTGGCGTTCCTGTCGGCTTGCGCTTACAAGCTTCCAGAGACGCAGGTTCTTAGAATATTTGAGCGGCACAGTTTTAAGGAGCATGCCCCTGAAAAATTGAGGACTCTGATAAGGGAAAAAGGGCTTGCCGGTCTTAAGCTTGAGGATAAATACGCTGAAGTAGTGAGGGCGGAGCGGAAAGCCGGAATGTCGCTTGAAAAGCCCGGCACATCTGCCGGCATGCTGGTGGGCGCTAAAGGCGGGGCCTACTTTCTGCTGAGGGTTTTTAAGGGCTCTCCCGCCGAGACGGCCGGGCTTAAGGACGGGGACAAACTGTTGGCTGTAAATTCCGCCGCCGCCGGTTCTGAAGAGTTTTTGAAGGCGCTTTCCGGTAAACAGGGGTTTAAAATTAAAGCGGCCAGACGCTTCAAAGAAGGAGTTTCGGAGTTTGATGCCGACGTTAAGGGGGGGGGATTCCATCTGCCGCTTATTTTCGGCCTTTACGAGCCGGAGACCCGCGCCGTTTTTATGCGGATAGGGTTGTTTTTTGAGAATTCCTCCGCTATCGCGGCGGCAGGTTTAAGCGGGCTGCAAAAATATGGAGCTAAAAGCGTTATTCTGGACCTGCGCGGCAATAAAGGCGGCAGTCCGCGGGAGGCCGCCGCGCTGCTAAGGCTTTTTGTCGCAAAACCGGGGCCTGTGCTGGCCATAACCTCAAGACACAAGGGTTATACGCAGGTTTTCAGAGCCGAAGCCAGGGGACAGTTTGCCGGTATGCGGCTTGCGGCGCTTGTGGACCCCGCCACTTCAATGACCGGAGAGGTTTTTGCCGCCTCGCTTAAAGAAACAGCGGGCGCAGTTGTAATCGGCGGCAAAACCGCCGGTAATGTGTCCATACAAAAAACTTTCAATCTCGACAGGGGGCGCGGCTTAAGGCTTACCGTAGCGCGGCTTGCTCCTCCGTCGGAGAATGATCTTGAGGAAACCGGGCTTGTCCCTGAAATTCCCGTTGAAGCCGCCGGCAGTACCGCCTGGTCCGCCGCCCCGGCCGACGCGCTGCTTAAGGACCCTGTGTACCTTCGCGCGCTGGAAATTTTATCTAAAGCGCGTTAACGTAATAAAATCTATCTCGTTGACAATTCCGGCTGTTTGGCCGGGGAGTATTCAAGAGCCTGTTTAATCCTTTTGATGGAAGTTTCCATGTATTGCTGTTCCAGCTCTATGCCTGCGAATTTTCGTTTTAACTGCACGGCGGCAACACCGGTTGTGGCGGAGCCCATAAATGGATCTAGAACTAAATCGCCTTGGTTGGAACTTGCTGAAATAATCCGCTCAAGCAGCCCTAAAGGTTTCTGCGTTGGGTGTTTCCCGAATGTTTTTTCACTTGTAGCCGGTGGATATATGTCCCACACACTTTTCATTTGTTTTCCACCGGACCTTCGCCGCATCTCCTGATAATTATAAAGATGCCGGCTATTTAGATTTTTAGCAGCCCAAATTACGGTTTCGGTCGCATGCGTAAAATATCGGCATGAGAGATTGGGCGGAGGATTCGGCTTAACCCACGTTATATCATTAAGAATTTTAAATCCCAATTGTTGCATAGCAAAACCGATTGAATGAATGATATGAGCCGTGCCGCTTACCCATATAGTCCCATTTGGTTTAAGAACTTTTTGGCAGGCTAGAAGCCACTTCTTATTAAATTCGTGATTAGCCTCATGTCCGCGGCTCTTGTCCCAATCACCCTTATTGACGCTGACCATCCGGCCGGCCTGACAGGAAATCCCACCATTAGAGAGAAAATATGGCGGATCTGCAAAAATCATATCAACGCAGCCCTGCGGTTCTATTCGCGCAATATAATCCAATATTCCTAAGCAATCCGCCTGAAATAGCCGGACATTATGCGCTATATCTTCAAAAACTGGTCGAAAGGTTGCGGCGGGCAGGTAACTTTGTGCGATATTAACCGATTCCCTGGTAATATTTGCCCTGGAAGTCTTTTTGGGGAATACAAAAGGGTTATATGGCGATTTCCGGTCAACACAAGGTTTTCTGTTTTGAGGCGTATATTTAATGGCGGGTTTTCTACAAGTTGTTTTCATATTTTTATTATACCTTTTGACTATGAGATGCGGTAAAGCATTTCATCTTTAGGCCATAGAGGAACTTTTGCCGACTTCACCTTCGGCAATCCTTCGATAATTGCTATATTGTGAAGAGGTACTGCTGTGTAGTGTCTCGCAAACAGCTTTACTTTTGACTGGCCGATTTTGGGCTACGCCGAAGTGGCATGAAGCGACATGTACTATGCGTACATTAGCGAAATGTCGCGAAGGCGTAGCTCAAAAGCGGCCGGCCAAGCACCTATATTATTCTGTCACAGAATCTTAGCGGTTGAACGGGTGCAACCGAAACTGCGGTTTTTGCGTATTGTAGATAATGGCTGTAACCGATATAGAGCTGGTGCGCCGATGTCTTGATGGGGACAGTTCGGTCTTTGCCGGTGTTGTGGAGGTCTACCAGGACAGAATATACAGCTTTGCGTTGCGCCTCCTTAAGGACCGACCGGCAGCTGAAGATGCCGCGCAGGAAACCTTCGTTAAAGCCTTCCGCGGCCTTTCCTCTTACAACCCGGCTTATCCTTTTTCCTCCTGGCTGTTCCGCATAGCCCATAATGCCTGCATGGACGTCCTGCGCGCCGGCAACAAGACCGTTTCAATGGACGAGGAAGGTTTTCCTGACCTGCCCGACCCCGCGCTGGGGGTTGAAGACAGCGTCGCCGCTTCCTTAGACTCGGTCCGCATAGAGGTTTTGCTTGCCTCGCTGCCGCCCCTGTACAGCGAGGCGCTGCTGCTGGCTTACAGGGAAGACATGGGTCCGGCCGAAATAGCCCGCGTAACAGGCGTGCCGGAAGGCACGATAAAGGCCAGGCTGTTCCGCGCGAGGGAGCTTTTAAGGGCAAAATTGCCCGCTTTAAAGAGTTTGGATGCAACCGTTTAGCGGCTTTGCCCGTATTATCAGAGAGGAACGCAGATATGGATGCCGAGAATACAGAAAGATTTATAGCCCGCGCGATAGCCGCCCTTCCTTATAGCAGGCCATCGGCCGGATTCGGCGGCAGGGTAATGGCGGAGGTAGCGGCGGTCGTGGCGCCGCAGCCCTGGCAGGCGCGCGTCTTAGAGGCAGCGGATTTAATAATGACGGCCTGGGCGGCAGCGCTGGCTTTTGTTTCAGTAAGGCTGGTTTACGCCAACTTGGCCGATATAGCGGCTTTGTTCATACAGCCGGGCGGATTCGCGCAGACGTTTAATCTGCCGGCGGCGTACGCCGCGCTTGCTTTCACAAAGCTGGCTGCGGCCGTATCGCTGATGTCAGAATTTTTATCCGTAGCGGCGGCCGGTCTTCCGGCCTGGTACGAAATCGCCGCCGCAACGGTGGTTTGTTCAGCGGTCATAGCGGCGTTTTCAAAGAGCGCGCGCCCTGTCCGCCAGGGGATTTGAAATATTAATGGAGGAGAGAAAAAATGAAAAATATTAAAGGATGCGTATTATTCGCCGCGACCCTGCTGTGCCTGGGCCAGGAGGCGTATGCGGGCCGGCGCGAACTCAGCCACGAGGACGTAGTGATTGAGAAAGGGCAGACCATGCGCGAAGATGTCGCCACCGACAAATCCATCACGGTGAACGGGGTGCTGGACGGCGACGCGGTTTCCGTGGGAGGAGACTCAGTTACGGTGAACGGCGAACTCACAGGGGATCTCGTTTCCATCGGGGGCCAGGTGTTTGTCCCTGGTCTGGTAAAGGGCGACATAGCCAGCATCGGCGGCCAGGTCTCAGTCAGCGGCAAAGTTGCCGGCGATGTGGCAAGTGTGGGGGGCGGCGTTGACCTTTCCGGTTCCGGGGAGATAGACGGCGACATTTCCATCCTCGGCGGCTCCCTCATTAAAAGTGAAAAGTCCCTGCATAAAGGCGAGGTTCACAGCTTCGACATCGGAGCGGTACGCAAGGTGTTGCCGCGCGTCCTCAGATTGGCGCGCTATGCCGGCGGCCGGGAGCGCGCCGGAGTCAGCCCCTGGCTTGTGGGCGGCCTTGTAGGGCTCGGTCTGCTTGTTTTCTTTTCCATACTGGCCACCGGCGCGATACTCCTGTTGCTGCCGGCCGTCTTCTTTCCCAGGAACGTGGAAAACGCGGCGGCCGTCATTTCAGGGGATATGTGGCGCGCCTGTGGCATAGGGGCGCTGATGCTGGTGGGTTTTTTCCCGGGCCTGCTTGCGATGGTTGTTTCCGTGCTGGGTATACCGCTGGTTCCGTTTGCGCTTATGCTGTACGCCGCCGCCGGCGTACTGGGCCTCAGCGCTTTCAGTGTGGTGCTACAGGGCAGATTCTTTGAAGGCATAAAGAAAAGCGGCCCATCAGGGCTGTCCGGCAAAGTGGCCGCGGGCTACGCCATTATAGCAGGGTTGATGGTTTGCGGCAGGCTTATACCGTTTATAGGCGGCATTCTTTCCCTTATAGGCTTCATGTTGCTGGCTTTTGGGGCCATGTTGGGTCTCGGGGCAGTATGGATGAGCAGAATGGGCAACCAAAGCCATACGGCCTGCGCGCGTCCCGCTCAGCAGGTTCTGCCACCGGGCCAATAGGGCTTGAGTTCTGTGATAGACGAATGTCCAGCTCACTCTGTCAGAGAGCCTTAACCGGATATAAAAAAGCCTCCCTTTGCAGGGAGGCTTTTTTAGGGCCGTGAGTGGGAATAATGCCCAAAAGCTCACGTAAGGCGGAAGTCTCGTGGAGACATTTTTCATCGTTCTGGTGAAACCTTTGACGTCACCCCGGCGAAAGTCGGGGTCCAGTGTCGTAGATACTTCTGGATTCCGGCTTTCGCCGGAATGACGACTTGGGGTTACATGAGCTTTTGGGAATAATGACAGATCGTGAAATATAAACCGGAATTGTGCTAAACTATTTTATATTTAAGGAAGCACACACCATGAAGAGAATGCGGTGCCGCAGGGAGGGGGGATTCGGGAATGCGGGGAAGTTCGCTTCTATAGGGGAAAGCGAACACGCGGGAGCAGGCGCTCCCGCGTGTTATGAAAGAGCTGCTTGTGCGTGGAGTGATGAGCGTGGTACCCGGCTACGCGCTGCATGAGTATTTCGTTAATAAACGTCTGATAGCCCGCTCCCTCACCCCACCCCTTTTGCGATAAGACCTAGGATATTCTCTTTGGAGAAGATGTCGCGGTCGCCCGGGTTCTCAAGAAAGTTTTCTACATCGCGCCTTACTTTTTCCCAATCCGAAGCGGCGGTTTTTTCATAAAGCATTTTTCGCCAGGTCGCTTCTTCGGGAAGCTTCCCCTTCCAGGCAGACTGTTTAAGCGCATTGCCAAGCATAACCAGATTAGGCCTCAGGTCCGGCCACTTGGAGAGGTACCACCCGATATCGAAGAAATCCCTGCCCTTCAGATACTTGCGGGTATACACGCAATGCAGTTTGCCCGCAAAAAGGGACGGCGTGTCGTAAGCCTGGAAGGCTACCG
>CAZYFL010000129.1:0-6786 GCA_964646805.1 uncultured Elusimicrobiaceae bacterium
CTTATTGGCAGGCTATTCTGAATTCTGACTCCTGAATTCTGTCTACCTGAGTAGTCACAAATATGTATACTATACGCCTTGGGAGGAGGATTGGCGATGATTAGAACGGAGAATATCATAAAGGCGGCGGTTCTTTTTCTGCTGGCGGCGATTGGCGGCACGGTATATCTCGGGCTTTCCAAAACAAGAAAAGTCGCGGGATTCGCCGAAAGTCCCGTGCCTGAATCTGCGGCACAGGCCGCTTCCGGACCGGCGGCCGTGGAACCCGCCGTCCAGCCCTCCTCCGCCCCGGTTGCGGAAAACGCCGAAACCGCGGACACGGAGGGCCAGCCTTCAAATCTTATAGAAACCCTGCTCTCCGTGCGGTTCAACGAGGAACCCGGCAACGCGTTCAAAGACGGCGGCTGGAAAACCGATCTGTCCGAAAACTACAATCATAATCAGGATGCCAGCTCTTTCTATAGAAGCGACTCCGCCGATGAAATACGGCTGTATTCCTACACCCTCCCTTCTCTGGAGGAATACAGGGAACTTATAATGGCCGGCTATGTCAGGATATGCAAAAATCCAGACCAGAACGCAACAGCCGATCTTCTTGAGACCAACGGCTTTAAGGTGTCCGTACCGGAAGAGAAAATTTCAGGTTTCGGAGCCGCGAACTGGCAGGGCGTTTTGAAAGCGGAAAGGGGCGACGTGTCAGGTTTCATGTATTACGAACCTTACAAAGGCAAGCGTTGCCTGAAAGTGGTTATGAGCCATAAAGACGTTTCAAAGTACGATCATTCGCCGCAAATAACAAAAAGTTATTTCTTCGCTCCTGAACTGCCGGACCGTCTGATAGAAGAGCTGGAGGAGTATGGGATCGCGAATCTTCAGGGAAATGACTGGACGGGAATAAAGAACATGTCAAAAAGTTCCGGAACGATGCCGACGGAAAAATTAATAAGCGCCTATAATTCCGTGAAGTTTGACGAACTGGAGGCGGGGAAAAAGCCCGCTTTCATATTGTTCCGGGATTATCTTGTCTCCTATCTCTTTGATTCGGTAAATGCCGAGACACAGGAGCTGTTCCGTGAAACGCTTCAGGACACCCCCACACAGGCCTTTAAACTCCTGGAGGAAACAGGGATCCCGTACGGTTATGACCGCGTGAGCGGGATTTATTACTCCCCGGCGGCTTTCAGCGTCAAGCTGTATGAAGATTACCCGGAGTCCTACTGGGGACAGTATGTTTTCGTAAAACAGATGGCCGGCGGTTTTCCCGAATCGCCTTTCACCTCTAAATTATTGTCCGAGAAGGTTGTGAGGAAAGGGGAACTGTTTCTGATGCGCAATTCCACCTCGCCTTTCATCACGGACGTCCTTTTCCTGCTTGGGAAAGCCCATGAAACTTCCTATTCCGCGGGCCTGTCGCTGAGCTCTTACTCAAGTTATCTCTGCGACAACACGGATTGCGCGAAACTCCTTCAGAAAAACGAGGAATACCGGCTCAACGCCCTGAAGTTATACAAAAAAATCCTGAGCCGGCCCGATAAGGGGAAATATGAGGAATTTTTACGTTATACCATACCCCGGCTGGAAACAAAAAGCAAGACCTATTGCAGATTTTACCTCAATATTTACGATTAAGGATAATAATGACGACAAAAATAAAAAATCCCGCAAACCGCATTCTTGAAGCAATGCTATGACCGTCGTCCGCGAAGAAAAGCCGGTTATTATACGCTACATTTTCAGGTTTGACGACGGCACACAAAAAATATTTGAAGCGATTTTGGACTCGCAAACCCTCCACGCCCGGATTAAATCCGAACTCCCCCCTCCTGATTGGGCGCAGATGGACCGCTCGCAGTGCAGGGGATGCCCGTTGGATCCCGCAATACATCAGTATTGCCCTGTGGCCGTGAATATCGCGGAAATCGTATCCGCTTTTCACGGTGTTATTTCAGTCACAATGGCTGATATTATCGTGGAAATGGATGAAAGAACCGTTTCAAAACGAACTGCCGTTCAGAACGGCCTTTCTTCCCTTATGGGGGTTTACATGGTGGCAAGCGGCTGCCCGATTATGGAAAAATTGAAACCGATGGTGCGCTTTCATCTGCCATTTGCCACGCCTAAAGAAACGATCTACCGTGCCATGACCATGCACCTTGGAGCTCAGTATTTTCGCATGAAGCGGGGGCTGACTCCGGACTGGAACCTGCAACAGCTTTATCAGCTCTACGAGAAGGTGAAAAACGTAAATATCGGATTTTCGGAGAGACTCCAGAAGGCCGCCAAACAGGATGCCCTTAGAAACTCCATCTGCAAGCTTGACGTGTTCGCCACATTCCTGCAGATGGGATCATTGAAGACGGTGGATTCCCTGGAATATTTGTTTACTCCGTACCTTGACTTCTAATATAGTGTTCCGGGTTGCGGTCCCAAAAGCTCACGTAACCCCAAGTCGTCATTCCGGCGAAAGCCGGAATCCATAAGTATCTACGACACTGGACCCCGGCTTTCGCCGGGGTGACGTCAAAGGTTTCACCGGAACGATGAAAAATGCCTCGACGGGGTATGCGTGTTACGTGAGCTTTTGGGTTGCGGTGTTACACAGCGGGAGTCCCTGAAAAATATAGTATACTATGTTTCAGGGGGAAACCATGGAACCTGTTAAATGCAAAATACTGGCGGTAGAGGATGACCGCCCCACTCAAAAATTACTGGAAACGGTTTTCCCGGCGGAATCCACCGATTTTCTCTCCGCTTTCACGCTTGAGGAAGGCTACGCGTTGCTTGAAAAACACCGCCCGGATATGATTTTGCTTGACCGCATGTTGCCGGACGGCGACGGCGTGGAACTGTGCCTGAAAGCGCGGAACGACCCCAGATTGCGCTCCGTGCCGATACTTATACTGACCGGTAAGACGGAAGTGACCGACAAAGTGTTTGGGCTTAAAATCGGCGCCGATGATTATCTTACAAAACCGTTTGCAGTGGCCGAACTAAGGGCCCGCGTGGAAACGCTTTTGCGGCGCGCGGGGGGGAATGACCTGGCAAGACAAATACGCAATTGCATTATGAAACGCCAGCCATGAAAATTAAACATAAGGGCCATAGCCGGGATGAAGAAGTAATTCATGACCCCCGTTAAATACAACAAGATATTATCGGTGGAGGATGATCCCGCTATACAGGAATTGTTGAAGGAGATTTTTTCGGAGGAAACCGCCGTTTATCTTTCCGCCTTCACGCTTGAGGAAGCCTACAAATTGCTTGAGCAGCACCGCCCGGACATAATCTTGCTTGACCGCATGTTGCCGGACGGCGACGGCACGGAGTTGTGCCTGAAAGCGCGAAATGACCCTAGGCTGCGTTCCGTGCCGATACTTATGCTGACCAGCAAGGGGGAAGTAACAGACAAAGTGCTTGGGCTCAGAACCGGCGCCGACGATTATCTCACAAAGCCGTTTGCCGAGGCCGAACTCAAAGCCCGCGTGGAAACGCTTTTGCGGCGCGCGGGGGGGAATGACCTGGCGAGGCAGATACGCAATAGCATTATGAAACGCCGGTCATGAAGGTTAAACATGTAACCCGCGGCCTGCCGGCGGCGGTAAGGGGAGTTTATGCCTGTTAAATACAACAAGATATTATCGGTAGAGGATGATCCCGCTATACAGGAATTATTGAAGGAGATTTTTTCGGAGGAAACCGCCGTTTACCTTGCTGCCGGTACGCTTGAGGAAGCCTACACGCTGCTTGGGCAGCACCGCCCGGACATAATCCTGCTTGACCGCCAATTGCCCGACGGCGACGGCGTGGAACTGTGCATGAAAGCGCGAAATGACCCTAGGCTGCGTTCCGTGCCGATACTTATGCTGACCAGCAAGGGGGAAGTAACAGACAAAGTGCTTGGGCTCAGAACCGGAGCCGACGATTATCTCACAAAGCCGTTTGCCGAGGCCGAACTCAGGGCCCGCGTGGAAACGCTTTTGCGGCGCGCCGGCGACAATAACCTGGCGAGGCAGATACGCAATAATATTCTAAAACGCCCATCTTGAGGCGGCGGGCCAGGGCTACCAGCCGAGCGCCCTTGATGCTCCCATATAAATAAGCATCCCGCCGACAAGCAGCAGCAGGAAACCCCAGTTTTTACGGTGCAGCGCCAGGTAGGAATCGTTCAGGAAAGTTTCTTTTATAAGCCTGTTAATACGTTCTATGATCTCCGGTTTGTAAACATAGCCCAGCCCCAGCAGGGTAAAAACCAGTCCAAAAAATATTTTAAGATACGGGTTTATTTCCGTCATAATTGTAGCGGTTCATCGCGGTCTCCACGCCGTCCTCAAAGACCGCCTTCAGAGCGCCGCAGGCCCGATCTAGGAAATCCGCAAGCCGCAATCCCTCTTCTTTAGAAAATCCCGACATCACGAAATTTTTGCCCTGTATATGTCCGGGCCGCAGCCCTATGCCCAGCCGGAGGCGCGGCAAGGCCGGCCCCAGCGCCGAAATTACAGAATCCATCCCGTTGTGCGAACCCGCGGAGCCGTCCCTGCGTATACGCAGCTTCCCAAACGGCAGGGCCAGATCGTCATAAACCGCCAGTATGGCCGTGGGCGGAATCTTGTAGAAAGCGGCTATGCTCTGCACCGCAACCCCGGAAAGATTCATGTAAGTCTGGGGTTTCAGCAGAAGCGCCCTGCGGCCCGCAGTTTCAAATTCAAGATACAGCCCCAGGCCATTCCAGTCCCGCCATTTCCCGCCGGGAGACAGGCGCACGGCTGCCAGATCAGCCAGCATAAAACCGATATTATGCCTGGTCCTCTCATATTCCCTGCCCGGATTCCCCAACAGGGCCGACATTTGTACGCAGTCTTTCAATCTTCCTCACCACTGTATAAGGTACAGACAGAGGCACAGGTGAATGTAAAGCAACCGTTCAGCGCCTCTTTACTCTACATTCATAAAAACGAGGAGCAGAAGCCGAACATCTTGAGGTCCAACTTCTGCTCCTGTTTGGCGATAGGCCCTTTTACTTCCTGGGAACTCCCGCTTTCTTGTCCTCGGATTTGCCGGTCTCCGGCTTGCCGGCCGCGGGCTTGGCGACTTCCTTGACTGCGCCTTCTTCACCTTCTTCCTTCTTGCCCTTGGCTATAACTTCAGGTTCGGCCCCTGCCGCAGTTGCGCCGACTACGGGAGTCTCAACCTTCTCTTCCTTCGGCGCGGTCACGCTAACCACTATCTGGTCTGGGGAGTCAAGCAGTTCGGCCTTGCCGGCCTTGATATCCTTGACGCGCAGGGAATGGTTGATATGCAGTTCCGTGATGTCCAGTTCGATCTCGTGCGGGATCTCAGTGGGCAGGCAGGAGACGTTCAGTTCGCGCATGGTGTGCTCCACCAGGCCGCCCTGAACCTTCGCGCCGTGGCACTCGCCCACGAGCTTCACGTGCACCTTCACCTTGATCTTCTCGGTGAGCGAGATGCGCTGGAAGTCGAAATGCGTATATTTGTCGGTAAGCGGGTGGCGCTGTATGGCCTTTATTATGACCGTATCCTCGCCGCCCTCGTACTTCATCTTTATAACGGCGTTGGGGTCAGCCTTTATTATGGCGGTTATGGCCTTATAATCAACTGTAACGCTCACAGGCTTCTTCTCCTGGCCATATATGACGGCGGGAACCTGGCCGCCGGCGCGCAAAGCGCTGAGTGTGCCCCGTACGCCGGCTTTGTCCCGCATCGCCGCTGCAATCATTGTCTGTTGCATAACTGTTTTCTCCGATAATTTTCACTTAAAAAGTTCGCTTATAGATTCGCCCATGTGATTGCGTTTAATGGCCTCCGCAAGGAGCGCAGCCACGGATACTACCTTGATTTTAGCACTTTTTGAGGTATTTACGGGAATAGTATCCGTCAAAATGAGTTCTTCTATGGGAGATTTGTCTATTCTTTCTACCGCATCCCTTGAAAGAACGCCGTGCGTGGCGGCGGCTATTATCCTGGTCGCGCCCTGCTCTTTCATGGAATTGGCCACCTGAGTCAGCGTGCCGGCCGTATCCACCAGGTCGTCAAAGATAAAGCAGGTCTTGCCCTTTACGTCGCCGATGATATTGTACACCACAGCCTCGTTGGGACGAGGGCGGCGCTTGTCTATTATAACCAGGCCCATATCCAGCCGCTTGGCGAAGGAGCGGGCTCGCTCCACGCTGCCCACGTCGGGGGAAACAACCACCATGTTCTCAAAATTGCGCCCCTTTATATAGTCCAGCACCACCGGTCTGGCATAGAGGTGGTCCAGCGGGATATCAAAGAAACCCTGTATCTGCGCGGCGTGCAGGTCTATGGTGATGACGCGGTTGGCGCCGGCTTCGGTTATAAGGTTTGCCACGAGCTTGGCCGTAATAGCCACGCGCGGGGCCGGTTTACGATCGGCGCGGGCATAGCCGTAATAAGGCATGACGGCCGTTATGCGTCCCGCGGAAGCGCGCCGCAGCGCGTCCATCAGAATGAGGAGTTCCATCAGGTTGTCGTTGACCGGCGGGCAGGTGGGCTGCACCACATAGCAGTCCTCTCCGCGCACATTCTCCAGGATATGCGCGTCTATTTCCCCGTCGGCGAAACGCGCCACCTTGGTCTCGGAAAGCGGCACCCCCAGTATGTCGCATATTTTCTTCGCCAGCGCCGGATTGGCGTTGCCGCTGAATACCTTGAACATGCCCCTCTTCCTCATTTCGGAAGTCATTTTGTCCTTTTTTTGTAACTACTCAGGTAGACAGAATTCAGGAGTCAGAATTCAGAATAGCCTGC
>CAZYFL010000130.1:0-6756 GCA_964646805.1 uncultured Elusimicrobiaceae bacterium
ATTGGCAGGCTATTCTGAATTCTGACTCCTGAATTCTGTCTACCTGAGATAGAATTTAGAATTCAGGAGTCAGAATGAAGATACCAGCGATAAGATTTGAGGACCTGGTGGTGTGGCAAAGGTCGCACCAGTTTGTGCTTGCGGTTTAGCTGTTGGAGGCTTATTGGCAGGCTATTCTGAATTCTGACTCCTGAATTCTGTCTACCTGAGTAGTTACATGAAATAACAGTAGCCCTAACCGGCAACCTTACTTATGCCTGTTGAAATCCGTGAACTTGTAGAATCGGAACTCGGCGCTTTCATAAACTATCCTTTTACCCTCTTCCGGGACCACCCGTACTGGGTGGGAGAGCTGAAAAAAGACAGCATGCACCTGCTGGGGCTCGGCCATCCTTTCTGGCGCCACGGCGAGAGAAAGCTTTTCATGGCTTACCGCGCCGGGCAGCCCGCCGGCCGGATCGCGGCCATCGTGAACAGCGCGCACAACTCTTTCCACAGCGAAAACTGCGGCTTCTTCGGATTTTTTGACTGCGCTGAGGACCAGGAAGCCGCAGCCGGGCTCTTTGCGGCGGCTGAGAAACACCTCCGGCGCGCGGGCATGGACAAGATACGCGGTCCGGTTAATCCCTCCACCAACGAAACCTGCGGTCTGCTGGTTGAAGGCTTTGACTCCCCGCCCATGATAATGATGACGTACAATCCGCCCTACTACGCGGGCCTGATAGAAGCCGCGGGCTTTGCCGGGACCAGGGAATTGCTGGCCTTCAATATGGAACTGGCCGCAGGCTTCCCGGAGCGCTTTGAAAAAATAATCCGGCGCATCGGCAGGGGCGGGAATATAACCGTAGATTTGGTTGACATAAAGAAGCTGGATGCCGCCATCGCGGACCTTAAAGACGTTTACAACTCCGCCTGGGAAAAGAATTGGGGCTTTGTGCCGATGACAGAGGCTGAGTTGGACGATCTCGGCCGCGCCCTGAAACCGATGCTTAAACCGGACTATCTGTTTTTTGCCAGGGTGGACGGTAAACCCGCCGCTTTCTGTCTTATGTTGCCTGACTTTAACGTGCCGCTGAAAGCCGCGCGGGGCAGCTTAAATCTTCTTACCATACTGCCGTTCCTCCACAAGATGATGTTCAGGATACGCGCCGGGCGTGTGCTGACGCTTGGCGTAAAGAAGGAATTCCGCGGCCGCGGCCTTGAGATGTTCCTTATAAAAAAAGCCATGGATTCGGGTAAAAAGATGGGTTGGGAACACGGGGAGATGTCCTGGACGCTTGAAGACAACACCCTTATAAACAACACCATAGAGTCAGTCGGCGGCAAGGTGTATAAGAAATACAAAATTTACGAAAAAAAATTGTAAGTTGACTGATTGACAAGTTGACAAAATAACCGCATTCTATCAACTGCCGGTAATCTTTTCGTAATCTTTATTTAACCCTCCTCTGCTATAATCTTAGTATGCGGTTTTCGGATTTGAGAAAAACAAAAGGGGAAACTCCGGTTCCTGAGCCTGAAAAGCAGGTCCGGCCCGTTCCCGTGTCTAAACAGGAAACAGAAAAGTCCCCGGATGCCGCTGTCCTCCCGTCTTCATCCTTTTCCCCCACCGATACCCCCGCCCCTTCCAATATTCCGGAGCCGGCTAAACAGCCCGTCGGCGGCAGTCCAAAAAGCCGGCGGGAAGCCAGGGCGCTCTCCCGCGCGCCGGAGGTTCCCTTTAAAGAACTGGACAGCAGGGCCAGGGAGGTTTACACCCAGGTACTCAACCACGCCGGAGCTTTCCTTAAAAGCGTGGACCAGCCCTATACTGAGAAATACGAGTCCAGTCTGGCAATCTGCGGCCTTATTATTGAAACCCTTAAAACCAGCGGCGTGCTTTTAAGCTACACCTCTTATTCCACCGCTGAAGACTATCTGCGGAGCCACACCGCCAATACCACCATAATGGCTCTGGCCCTGGGCCTAGAAGCCGGCCTGCCCGATCCCGGGCTGCAACTGCTTGGCTTCTGCGCCATGGCGCACGACATAGGCATGACGGAGTATTCCTCCCTCTATAACCGCGCCGATCGCCTGGGCAAAAACGAATTTTCGGAGATGTCCCTGCACGCCGAGGCCGGCGTTGCCAAGCTGGACCGGATATTGGACCTGGATTACAGGATAAAGGAGCGGGCTAAGCGCATAGTACTGCAGACCCACGAACGCGCCGACGGCTCAGGCTACCCCGACCGCCTTTCAGACGAAGAAATGGACCCGCTGGCGCAGTTTATAAGCATAGCCGACGCCTATGAGGCGATGACCCACCCCCGGGCCTGGCGCGATGCCATGAACCCGCCGGAAGCGGTTAAAGAACTTGTGGAGACGGAGGGGCGGGGTTTCAACGCCCGGGCTGTGAAGGCGCTTCTCTCCGCAGTTTCAATTTACCCGCCCGGTTCCCTGGTGGCGCTTTCCTCCGGAGAGATCGCCCGCGTGATACGGGTTACCAGGGGTTTCCTTTCCAAGCCGCTGGTGGAAATCCTGCTGGATTCCGGATTCTCCCAGCTAAATCCGCGGCTGGCGGATCTTTTTGAGCACCCCCTCGTTTCAATAGAGCGCTCCGTCGGCTTTGATGAGATAGAGGACCGCAATCCCAGGTACGCGGCGCGCCTGGAAATGGCCCGATGGTGGGTGGAGTGGTGATGAATGAAAAACAACTTTTATTTATTGAAGATGAAGGGTATGTTATTGCCCGGGTGAATGAGATTTTAATCGCCTTTCCTCAATTTGAAATTACCCGCCTGGATGACGCCCAGAAGGCCCGCGCCCTGCTAGAAGAAAAGCCTTTTGATGTTGTAATTGCGGATATTTATCTGCGCGGCGCCAGCGGACTTGAATTTTCTTTCAAGGCGCGGGAAAAGAATAAGGATGCCTGCGTTATCTTCATCACCGGCTTGGACAACGTTGATCTGGCGGCCAGGGCCGTTAAGGAAGGGGCTTTTGATTTTGTAATAAAGCCGCCCGGCCTGGAGCGGCTGGCTAATTTATTGAAGCTGGTTGCCACGGTACGGCCATAATAAAGAGATTACAGCGATGAAGAAGCGATGATAGCGACAAGGAACATCAGATTGCCGGATTATTGTAACTGCTCAGGTAGCCAGAAGTCAGAATTCAGGAGTCAGAATGAGGATGTCGGCGACGAGATTTTTGGAGGCCTATTCGCGGGCTATTCTGAATTCTGACTCCTGAATTCTGGCTACCTGTGTAGTTACGGATTATTGCTGTAATCTCTTTTGGGGGAGGAGGGCAGAGCTATTTTTTGCGGAGGATAGAGTAAAGCAGGCGCAGTGGGCGCAGCATGTAGACGGCGGCTGAAGCGGAGCCATAGCGGCGCAGCATAAAGCGTTTTTCAGGAACGGCGTATTTTATCAGCAACCACGGACGATGCAACACCGGCAGCAGATATTCGAGCGGGATTGAATGTTTTTGAGCGGCTTTCTCAAAGAAGGCCGCTTTTATTTTTTCCACCCCCCTCGGCCTGAAATTATCGAGGTTGAGCCCTGAGAGGAGACTCAGTCTCGATAGGACGGGCCAGATTACGGGGCGCAGGTTGTAAAT
Organism: uncultured Elusimicrobiaceae bacterium; assembly: GCA_964646805.1. Classification (GTDB taxonomy): domain Bacteria; phylum Elusimicrobiota; class Elusimicrobia; order Elusimicrobiales; family UBA9959; genus UBA9959. Next base: position 3,595 of record CAZYFL010000130.1, read on the forward strand.
TTCGGCTTTGCGGGCGACTGCGGCCCAGAACTTTGCGCCGTCGCCGGAGGCGCGCAGGGCTATGCGGGCGCAGTCTTCCAGGGCGCGGGGGGTTACTTCGCCGTGGTGAAGCAGCGGATGGGCGGCGGCGTGCAGGAAGAGGTCGGCAGGATTAAGGACGAGGCCGACGGGACCGGATTCCAGCCCCTGGTTGAAGAGTTCTTCGGTGTTCCTTATGTGCCAGAGGCCGGTGTGCAGATCGAGTATGGCGGGTGGCGCGTTATTGGGGCTGGGTTTCAGCCAGGCATCGGAACTGCCGGGCATGGGCTGGTAGCCGAGGCCCTCCAGTATCTCTTCGAAGGCGGGAAGGTCTTTGGGGCGCAGGAGTATGTCGACATCGCTCATGCCGCGTTCGCCAAATTGGTAGACGCCGAGCTCCAGGAGGGCGGCGCCTTTGAGCGGGATTATCTCAATACCGGACTTAAGCGCGGCCTCACGCGCCTCCTCAAAAGCCCGTAGCAACAAAATCTCTCTCGCCGCGATCGCTTTATTTATAAGAGCTATTCCGCTTCTATTTCTATAGCAGGATCTATGCGTTCCCGCAGCTCTTTCTCCACCACGTTCTTCAGCGTGGCGCCGGAAGAAGGGCAGCCGTGGCACATGCCGAGAAAGCGAAGCTTGACCTTCTGCCCCTGGATATCCACCAGTTCCATCCAGCCGCCGTCGGCCTTGAGTTTCGGGTTTATCTCTTCTGCCAGCACTTTTTCTATCATCTTTATCTTCTCAACCACGGTCATCTTGTTGAATTTTTTATGTTCGCTCTCGGCCCGGTAATCCTTTATTATTTTTTCTATCTCGCCATGGCACTGTCGGCAGCCGCCGCCGGCCTTGGTGTAATTAGTCACTTCCTCAACGGTATGCAGGTTGTTGAGTTTTATGGCTTTGAGAATGACCGACTCTGTGACGCTGAAGCACTTGCATACGATCTTCTCGGCCTGGCCGATAATAATTTTTTCCTGCTTGCCGCCGTGGTAGTTCTTTATGGCGGCGCCGAGGGCCTCCATGCCCATCACCGAGCAGTGCATTTTCTCGCCGGGCAGGCCGCCCAGGAAATCGGCTATCTGCCGGTTGGTTATCCTGGAGGCTTCCTCCAGTGTCAGGCCCTTCACCATCTCGGTCAGGGCGGAGGAGGAGGCTATGGCGCTGGCGCAGCCGAAGGTCTTGAATCTGGCGTCGATGATCTTCCCGGCGGCCCTGTCTATTTTAAGCGTCAGCTTCAGCGCGTCGCCGCAGATTATGCTGCCCACTTCGCCCACGGCGTCCGGGTTCTCTATTTCGCCCACGTTCCTGGGGTTTTTGAAATGCTCAAAAACTTTTTCGGTGTAATTCCACATAGGAAATATCACTACACTAAGACGCGTTCCGACGGCTATAGTATATTAAATAACCGCGGCGGGGACAGTGGAGCTTCGCCGGGGCAAAAACAGAGGCGGCACTGAAGGCCGTTGAACCGCGCCCTAGTGCCGCCTTCCGACGTAAATTAAACGAACTATCTCTTCTTCGCTTTCTTTACGGTTTTTTTTGCGGCTTTCCTGGCAACTTTCTTTTTAGCAGGCATTTTTTCTCCTTGCACCATCTTGCACTGTGAATTGATTCTATCTATTGTTACAGTAGAATGCAACAACAATTTTTATTTTCTTTATTTTTGCGGAGGGTCCTGCGCGCGGTTTATCGCTGAAGTTCTTGAACCGTCAAAACCTCCTGACATAAAAACCGCCCGGTTTCAGACCGGACGGTTCAGCAGGGGATAAAGAAATGATTACTTCTTTCTCTTGCCGGAATTCTTCATTATGGCGCGGGAAACATCGCCTTTCTTGTCAATGAAGTAGAGATAGCCCTTTTCTTTCTTCAGGCCTATCTTGGTAACTTTCCTAGTTTTGCCGCCTTTCTTTTTGCCGCGGGCCATGACAGCGCAGGAGATGTCTCCGGCTTTGTCGATGAAATAAAGGGAATCCTTTTCCCGCTTAAGGCCGACTTTATGTATTTTTTCTGCCATTTTTTTACTCCCTCCGTTATGCTTCCCCCCGGTTTACCGCCGGGGCAGAATCTCATCCCCGTCGGGGACGTTAGGTAAATCATACATTATGCCGACGGAGAATGCAATACTTATTTTTTCCGCTTTTTTTATGCCTTCTCCGCGGCGGGCTCACGCAGATTTTCCGTGAAGAAAGCCGTCACCTTATTGCGGTAGACCTCACCTCCCACCTCGGCGCACCTGGCGTGCGACGCGCCGGCAACAATCCACATCTGTTTTTTTTCGGACGGACACAAAGCGAAAAGCGCTTCGGCTTCGGGCAGCGGCACCAAGTCGTCGTGGTCCCCGTTTATGAACATTGCCGGAATTTTTATTTTACCCGCGTTATAAAGCGGGCTGTAGGGCTCCGGGTCCGCCTTAAGCTTACGCCTCACAAAGAACATCGTCAGCGCCACAAGCGGAAAATACGGCATCTTCAGGCGGTTCCAGCCCCAGTTGGCCACAACCTTGTTATAGGAAAGAAACGTGTTTTCAGCCAGCAGACAGACCAGCTCGGGATATTTTGCGGCGGCGTAAACCGCCACCGAGCCGCCCATCGAGGCGCCGAACACCCCCACCGCCTCCGCCGCGTACGGGCGGTTAACTCTGAGAAACTCATAGGCCGCGTCGAAGTCGCGCGTCTCAAGGTAACCCACGCTGGAAACCGAACCCTTGCTTTCCCCTGAGGCGCGGAAATCAAAGTAAAAAAGATTGAAGCCCTGCTTAGCCAGGAACCAGGTGTCGCGCAGCATCTCCCCGCGGTTTGCGCCCCAGCCGTGACAGAAAATTATAGTGCGCCCGCTTTCCACCCCGGCAGCCGGTATATACCAGCCTTTCAGCCGTACGCCGTCAGCCGTGAAGAATTCAACTGTCTCATGGGCCAGCTTGTACTGGTCTGGGGCGTACGCCAGCGCGCCGGTGCGGGCCGGCTGTATTATTTCCGAGCTCTTGCGGTAAGTGGCGTAAACCGCCAGCGCGGCCAGCAAGCCCAGCGAGAACAGCAGCCAGTTTAAGAGTTCAACCTTGCTCATGAATTTCCTTTGTAAGAGATTACGTAACTACTCAGGCAGACAGAATTCAGGAGCCAGAATTCAGAATGGTGGAGCCTT
>CAZYFL010000131.1:0-6713 GCA_964646805.1 uncultured Elusimicrobiaceae bacterium
TCCGTCTCAAATCTGAGCCTTCAAATGGCCAGCTATTTGCGGGACACTACACTAGGTAGAAGAAGCCATTTTAAGCCACGGCGGACAACGCCCATTTATAGAACGGCACCGCTTTAAGCCGCACTCCGCCCGCTTTTTCCTCGAACTCCTCGGATATCGTGATTATAGTGCCTTCCGCCAGGCCGAGGCTCCCGCATGCGTCAAGAAGCCCGTCCAGCTCGCGCTTCCTGGTGTCCGGAGATGACAGGTCGTAAGCCACCTGGCAGGCCTCCGGCCCCTTTCCGGGGACAAGCCTTATAAAATCGCACTCTTTTTTTCCCTTGTGGAAAAAGATCTCGGAGCCCGCGGACCGTAGCTGCATGAAAACCGCGTTTTCAAGCAGCTTCCCGCGGTCTTCGCCGATATTAAAAGAAACCGCGCCGGCCAGGCCGTTGTCCACGATATAGAACTTTTTCTCCGAGGTCTCCCTTTTGATGACCGAGGCGCTGTATTTACGCAGAGGGAAGAAAAGATATATAGAGTTCAGTTCCTCTATCAGTTCGTAAAGCAGATTTTTGTCTATTTTATAGCCCTGGGACCGGAATTCATTGTAAATTTTATGCAGGGAAAGCGGGCTGGAAATATTCGCGACAAGCCGCTTTATGAAATATTTCAGCAGGTGGGCGTGAGGCTTGCGCTCGTAACGCTCGATAAGGTCCTTAAAAAGCATCACGTCGAAGTAGCCCTGGAGAGTTTTAACGTGGAAGTCCCGTGCTATGAAAAAAAGCTCGGGGAAACCGCCGCCGGCGAGGTACCTCTCCGCGCCGGAAGCTATTTTCGCCCTATTGCCGGGCTCATGGAAGTCCGCTCCGATCCCGCCGAAAGACAGGAATTCCGGGAAAGACAGGGGATAAACCTCATAGCCGAGGTTCCTGCCGCGCAGGCTCGTGGCGATATCGGAGCTCAGCAGCCTTGAATTGGAGCCGGTGATAAAAATGTTCCTGGAAACGGTATCATAAACGCGCCGGACGAATTTTTCCCACCCGTCCACGTTCTGTAGTTCGTCGAAAAAGAAATAGGTTTTTGAGAGGTCGGCTTCGGGGTAAAGTTCCCTGTAGGCCTGCAGGATGAGGTCCAGTCCGCTTTTATCCGCGTCAAGACGCTCATCCTCAAAATTCACGTAGACTATGCGGGCCGGTTCCACGCCTTTAGCCGCCAGAGCGGTTATAGCGTCCAGAAGAAGGGAGGTTTTCCCGCTTCGACGCACCCCGGAAACAGTGACCACTTTGCCGGAATCAAGCGGAAGTTCCAGGCGGCGTTTTTTTACAATCGTGAAGGGCCTCTTCTGGAAAGACCTTATGACTTCCTTAAAAACATCTTTCTTTATCATACGGAGACTTTACATAATTGTTTCTTTAAATTCAAGAAATAATTATGGGGGAAAGGGGTATCGGTTAGTCCCAATGCCGGTCACTTAAGCCTTGGAAGCGGATCTCCTCCCCCCTTGTGGGGGAGGATTAAGGTGGGGGGCTCGACGGAACGCTGCTTATCCCCCCATCCTGGCCTTCCCCCGCAAGGGGGGAAGGAACCCTTAAGTGACCGGCATTGCGGTTAGTCCCACTTCCTTGGTTATTTAATTTTGCGTAACTACCTGGGTAGTTACAATATTTTACTTAAGTCTTTTTTTCCAGTCGGCTATGGCGGCTAGGGCCTGCAGGGGGGTCATGTTGTCGGTATCGCAGATAGTCACTTCGTCCAGCACGGGGTGGCTGGAAAAAATAGGCAACAGGGGGGTCTCGTACTCGTAACTGGATTTCACCTGGATATTGCCCTTGGTCTCAAGGATATGAAGTATCTCCCGCGCGCGGGCGATGGCGGACCCTGGCAGGCCGGCCAGTTGAGCTACATGTATGCCGTAGGATTTGTCGGCCGGACCGGAGTTGATCTTGTGCAGGAACACCACCTCGGTCTTGCCGAGGGCGTTGGTCCATTCCTTTACGGCTATGTTGCAGTTCTTTATCCCGTCAAATTTCCCGGCCAGCTCCGTCAGTTCAAAATAATGCGTGGCGAACAGCACCTTGGGCCCGCCCTCCGGCTTGTAGAGATGCTCCACCACGGCCCAGGCGATGGAGATACCGTCGAAGGTGGAGGTGCCGCGCCCCACCTCGTCGAGAAGTATCAGGCTCTTTGGCGTGGCCAGCCGCAGTATGGCGGAGGTCTCCCGCATTTCCACCATAAAGGTGGACTCGCCGCGGGCCATGCGGTCCTGCGCGCCTATGCGCGTCATTATGCGGTCGGTTATGCCTATCTCAGCGGCCCTCGCCGGAACAAAGGAGCCCATCTGCGCCATTATCACGGCCACTGCCGCCTGGCGCAGGTAGACGCTTTTGCCGCTCATGTTGGGGCCGGTTAGTATTATCACGCGCGCCCCGGAATTGCCTATCTCCAGGTCGTTAGGCACAAAGGCGCCGGCCGGTAGAAAACGCTCCACGACCGGGTGGCGGCCCTCCTCCACCTTCAGCAGGTCTCCGGAATTAATGCGCGGGCGGGAAAACTCGTAGCGCACGGCGCTTTCGGCCATGGCGTAGAACACGTCCAGCTCGGCCGCGCCCGAGGCGAAGGTTTTTATCCCGCCCAGCGAGGCGCGCACCTTCCCGCGCAGCTCCCCGAAAAGATGCGACTCCAGCTTTGACATTTTTTCTTCGGCGCCCAGTATCTTATTCTCAAGGGTCTTCAGTTCCTCCGTAATATAGCGCTCGGCGTTGACCAGCGTCTGTTTGCGCGCGAAATAAGGCGGTACTTTAGAGGTCTGCGACCTGGAAACCTCTATATAATAGCCGAATATGCCGTTGTAGCCCACCTTCAGCGTGGAAATCCCGGTCTTTTCCTTTTCACGCAGTTCTATTTCCGTCAGCAGCTTCCGGCTGTCGCGCCGCGCGGACCGCAATTCGTCCAGCTCCGCATTGCAGCCTTCGCGCATGACGCCGCCGTCGGAAAGCCGCGCGGGGGGATTTTCCGCCAGGTCTTTTTCAAGCCCTGCGCGCAGGCCGTTGAGCGAGTGAGAAACTCCGTCCAGGCGGGAGGCCAGCTCCGGGGCGCATTCAAAGAAGCCGGCGGAGCTCAAAAGCAGCTTAAGCCTGGGCAGCTGGCCCAGCGCTTTGCGCACGGCCGCGAGGTCGCGGGGGGAAGCGCTCAGATTTATCACCCGGCCAAGCAGGCGTTCAATATCCGGCACCTGGCCCAGGATGTCGCCCAACTGCTCCCTGGCCTCGCGGTTTTCTACCAGGAAGGCGGTGAAGGCCTGGCGGGAATGTATCTCGCGCATGTCGGTCAGCGGCTCAAGTATCCAGCGGCGCAGCAGGCGCGAACCCATGGAGGTTTTAGCCAGGTCCAGCACGCTCCAGAGGGTACTGGAATCGTCGCCGTCAGGCGAGGAAACCAGCTCCAGCGTCTTTATCGCGGACTCGTCGAGCTGCAGGCGGTTTGAGGGTTCGTAATAAGAGGGTGAAAAAACTTCCCTGAGTCCGGGCTGGGTCCGGCGCATGTAGGCGATAACGTTCAGGGCGGTCTTCATGGCCAGCTTGTGATTCTGCCACACTGCCGTCATCGCCCAGGCCGGCAGGCTCTGCCCGCCGGCGTCCGGAGGGGCCGCCCCGGGCCCGCCGTATTCGGTAAGCGGCACGGAACCGAAGTCCAGACCGCGTTTTTTTATTTCCTTCAGGGTACCGGCATCGGCCAGTATTTCGGCGGGGCCGGTTTTTGAGATAAAAGAGAGAAGCTGATACAGGTCAGGATCGTTGAGGTTTTGCGTGGTCAGAAAATCCCCGGTGGAGGCGTCAAAAGAGGCCAGGCCCCAGCCTACGATATCCAGGGACAGGGCTACCAGGTACCTGGAGGCTCTTGGCTGCAGCAACTCGTCCTCAACCACGGTGCCTGGGGTGATAAGCCTCACAACTTCGCGCTTGAACAGCCTGGTCTTCTTCGCATCCCCGCCGGGGGCCGTCTGCTCGCAGATGGCCACCTTGTGGCCGGCGGTCAGAAGCCGGTAGATATAACCGGAAGCGGCATGATGCGGTACGCCGCACATGGGCACACCCTGCCTGGCGGTAAGCGTAAGGCCCAGTGCGGCGCTGGCGATTTTCGCATCGTCGTAGAACATCTCGTAAAAGTCGCCCAGGCGAAAAAAAAGCAGGGCGTGGGGGTAGTCGTTCTTCAGCGACTGGTATTGCTGCATTAAAGGCGTTTCGGGTGTTTCAACCTGTTGGGGCATTGATATATTGTATCAAAAGGGTTTCGGCCTCTTTAAGGGTTTTCAGCCGCATGAAGGCGCCCCGCGCCCCTGCGGCGCCCGGCAGCCCTTTCAGCCAGTAGCCAGCCAACTTGCGCGCGCGCGCCAGGCCGCGCTCCTCGCCGTAGATGCCTGCGTTCAATTCAAGGAAGCGCAGAAAAAGCTTCATACGGGCGGCTTGGGTTACGGGCGCGGGCCGGCCGCCGGAGAGCCCGGCGGCTATCTCGGTAAAAACAGCGGGGTTGAATACGGCGGCGCGCCCGAGAGCCACACCGGAACAGCCGACGGCGAACATGGCGCGGGCGCCCGAGGCGCTCTCCACCCCTCCATTCCCGAAAACAGGGATCTTTACCGCAGCGGCGGTTTCCGCCATGGCCTCCAGGTTTACCGGTCCGGAGTGAAACTGCGATGCGGGCCTGCCGTGAAGCGTTATAGCTGCGGCGCCGGCCTCTTCGCAAATTCGCGCCAGTAGCGGGCCCAGGTTTTCCCCGGGGCCGAGACCGATGCGGAATTTAACCGTAACGGGGATCTTCACGCTTTTTACCATGCACGAAACTATATCAGCCAGTAGCAGCGGCGTCTTCATCAGCGCGGCTCCAGCTCCGGAGCGCATTACTTTTTTTACAGGGCAGCCCGCGTTTATATCCACTATATCGGCCCCCGCGCGTCCGGCGGCCTGCGCGGCCAGCGCCATGGAGGCAGGGTCGGCCCCGAATACCTGTATCGCGGCGGGATGCTCCCCCGGCAGCAGCTCCAGCATTCTGAAGGATTTTTTATTGCCGTATTTCAGGCTCTCCGCTGAAACCATCTCGGTGACCACAAGCCCCGCGCCTCCCTCGGCGGCAAGGATCCTGAAGGCGGCGTTGGTTATGCCGGCCATCGGGGCCAGCGCAAGGTTGTTTTTAAGACTTACGCCCCCTATTGAAAGCGGGCGCAGCGGCGCGAAGCGCATATTAAAAACAGATTTCCGGGTCACGGATTTAAGGCGTAATTGCCGTCGTGGGCATACTGGAAGTCGCGCGGAGCGCGGCGGGAAACCGGGCCCGTTTCCTTCACGGGGGCGCCCACTTTTTTAAGAACGTCCAGTTGGAAGGCTGAGGCTTTGTTCTCAATGTAGAGGATGACATCCAGCCCCTTGTAGTCAAAGCGGACCGGGTTAATATCCAGCACACGCTCGTCCTTTTCTCCGGGCAGCGGCGGGGCCGGACGGTTTTTTTTATTCCTGGTTAGCGTGTACCGGGCGTGCCAGCTCTGATGGGCTATAATTCCGGCGCACCAGGTGAGCGAGCGGAAAGCGTGGGCTTTGGAAAGAGCCGCAACAGGGAAACCGTTCTCCATATAAAACCCGGTCTGGGTCTCGTTCCGTATCACATGCAGGTTCTTCTTGAAAAAAAAAGAAGGTTTCGCGGTCGGCCAGCCAGACCAGCTTGAGAGCGTGCGTCACCTGGCTCTTAAACTCAGGGGAGCCCTGTATGTCAATGCCGTCTTTAGGGTCGTACGCCTCCGGCAGGCGCGCGGCTACCGCACCGCCCCCGGCCGCGGGAGAAGCCGCGTCCGGGGATAAAGACGCGGCGCCGAAGATTTTACCCGCCTGCGCGCCAACCGGCCCCTGGGCGCGGCGCAATGTCCGACCGTATATAAAATACCATACCCCAAGGCCTAGTAGCGCCAGCGGCAGGAAGGCCAGCGCCCTGTGCATATGGAAAAAATTTTTGCGTTCCGTTTCCGCCATAGGTTAAGCAGGGACAGGCGCAAAGGCGTAAAGTAAAGGAATTATCCACACCCCCGCTATTCCGCGTTACTTCGTAACTACTCAGGTAGCCAGAAGTCAGAATTCAGGAGTCAGAATGAGGATGTCGGCGACGAGATATTCTGAATTCTGACTCCTGAATTCTGGCTACCTGAGCAATTACGTTACTTCAGCGCTTTTAGATATGACTTGTAGAAGGCCTGTAGTTCGCTGTCGGCATCCTGGAATTCAAGGACATGCTTTTTACAGCCGCGGCGCGAACAGATCTGCACTTGGCCGCCGGCCTTCAGTTCAAAAGCTATCATCCGTGAGCCGCAGGCGTCGCACTTGCGGGCGCTTTTTAAGTCTGCCTTGCAGTAAGGGCAACGGAAGCCGGCCACCTTGCCTACCGGCATGCTCAGGTCCGTCTCTACGAGGTAGCTGCCGTAAAGAGAGCTCATATAAAGCGGGGCATGCCTGCCCGCGTAGGTCAGGTTGACCTCTATGGCGGCAGTTTTGTCCAATTTCTTGCCGGGATTCATAAGTGATTTCCCGCAATGCGGACATTTAACAAGAACGCTTATCATGGGAGCCTCCAGGAAACTTATACCGGGCCGTTGCTGCGGGAAGCTACCCGGCGGTTTCAATATATTACTAAATTATTGTAACTACTCAGGTAGACAGTAGTCAGAATTCAGTAGTCAGGAGTAAGAAGTT
>CAZYFL010000132.1:0-6706 GCA_964646805.1 uncultured Elusimicrobiaceae bacterium
TCAGGTAGCCAGAATCCAGAAGCCAGAATTCAGAATAATCTGCAACTTCTTACTTCTGACTACTGAATTCTGACTACTGTCTACCTGAGTAGTTACGATTTTTCCATGTTCATCTTGAAAAAAATTATTGAGGCGTTTGTGTTGCCGCCGGGGTGTTTGGCGGCGGCGCTGGCGGGGTTGTTTTTCTATTTAAGGAAGCGCTGCCGGCCGGCGGCTGTTGCCTGCGCGGCGCTGGCGGGTTTTACCTGGATCGGGTCCACAAAAGTTTTCTCGGATGCCCTTATGCGGCCCCTTGAATACGCATATTCCGTACCGGAAAAGCCGGCGGGGGACGTTATTGTGGCGCTTTGCGGCGGAGTCCGTGGCGGGGGGGATACTTTTTCCGCCTCTGAAAACTTGGAGCCCGGTACTCTGGAGCGCGCTTCCGCAGCCTTTCTGTTGTATAAAAAAACAGGCCTTCCCCTGCTGGTTTCCGGGGGCGCGCCGTTTTCTTCCCGGTCCGAAGCCTCCGCTGCGGCCGCGTATTTAATGGAGCTGGGCGTTCCTAAAGACAGGATAATCGCGGAGGAAGCGTCCCGCGACACTTTTGAGAACGCCGCTTTTACCCGCAGGATCTGCATAGAGAAGGGGTATAAAAACATAATATTGCTGACCTCCGCCTACCACATGCCCCGCTCCGTATTTCTTTTCACCAGAGCCGGTTTCGCTACCATAGCTCCCTTCCCTGTAAGCCGGAGCGTCGTTCCAGGGCGCGACCGTTTCTTCCGGGACTGGCTGCCCGGAAGTCAGGGGGATACTGCCCGCGCACTAAACGAATATCTGGGCCTGCTTTTTTACCATCTCTATTATTTCCAGCGATAAAAAAGGTAAAATACAAAAACGAGGTTTTGCCGCGCATAGGAGGAATATTTTTGTACAACGACAAAAGAGTCAGGGTTAATAGAAATATCACGTCCCCGCAGGTGCGTCTGATAGACATGCACGGTACCATGCTGGGCATTAAGCCGCTTATAGAAGCCCAGAATATGGCCCGCGGGTCAGGCTTGGACCTAGTGGAGATTTCTTCCGCCGCCACCCCGCCTGTCTGCAAGGTGATGGATTTTTCCAAGTTTCTCTACGAGAAGGAAAAGCAGGACCGGGAAAATCGGAAGAAGCAGAAGGCCGGCGTATTGAAGGAAATACGACTTAACCCGCGCATAGCCACCCACGACCTGCAGACCAAGATAAAGCACATAGAGGAATTCCTTAAAGAGCATAATAAGGTGCGCGTTACCGTGGTGTTCCGCGGTCGCGAGAACCAGCACAGGAATCTTGGAGAAGAAATACTTAACGCCGTGCGCGACCATCTTTCAACCGTGGGCGCCCCCGAAGGGCGACCGCAGATGATGGGCAACCGCATGAGCATAATGCTGGCTCCGGTGCACGGCAAGCCCGCTCCGGCAGCCGCCAAACCCGCCGCCCCAAGGCCAGCCGCAGGGAAGCCGCAGGTCCCGGTCGCGACCAGGCCCGCAGAGCAGCCGGCCGCCGCGCCCGCGCCGGAGCAGGCTCCGGAAACCTGAGCCTTTCTTTAAAAGGCGGGCCGTAAAGTTATATAATACCACGCAAGGGAAATACTATGCCTAAAATGAAATCCCATAGCGGAGCCAAGAAAAGATTCAGGAAAACGAGTACGGGTAAATGGTTGCATCGGAAATCCGGCCTGCGCCATCTCCTGACCGGTATGTCGGCCAAACGCGGCCGCGCTCTTCACACCGTCAAGGTTGAGGGAAAGAACTCAGCCGAAGGCCGCATGCTGAAGGGTTACCTGCCTTACGCGTAAGAATAGCAACAAAGGAGCCGCGCCCGGAGCGGATGTGGCGTTATGAGAATAAAATACAGCGTAGCAAGAAACAAGAGAAAGAAGAGAATTTTAAAGCTCTCCAAAGGCTATTACGGCAACAAGGGCAACCGCCTGCGCCAGGCCACCCAGCAGGTGAAGAAGTCTCTCACTACGGCTTATATACACCGCCGCGACAAGAAGGGTGACATACGCCAGCTGTGGATAGTGCGTCTGAACGCCGCCGCCCGTGAGGAAGGCATGTCTTACAGCAGGTTCATGGACGGTATCCACAAGGCCGATATCAACCTGAACCGCAAAATGCTGTCGGAAATCGCCATACGCGACCCCAAGTCTTTCAAACAGTTGGCTGAAATCGCCAGGAAAGCTGTCGGTACCATCAAGAAAGTTGTCGGTACCGCGGATTAAGGCCGCGCCATGAACGCCGCAGTGTGGAAAGAAAAACTGTCCGCTATACGGGACGGTTTTTCCGTTTCTATAGCCAAGTCTCCGGCCGAAAGCCCGGAGGCCATTGAACTGCGCTACCTGGGCCGCAAGGGGGAGCTCGCCCTTCTGCTGCGGGGCCTGAAGGACATCCCCATAGAAGAGCGCAAACTGCTCGGCGCTCTCGGCAACACCGTCAAAGAAGAAATGACGGACAAGCTGGACGCACTGAAAGCCGCCTACGGCTCCGCCGGGCCTATAGAGAAGTCCGATCTGGACCTGACGCTGCCCGGCCGGCATGTCCCCAAAGGCAGCCTGCACCCGCTTACGCTCACCATGAACAGGCTTGCCGAGGGCTTCCTTAAGCTCGGCTTCACCATGGCCGACGGCCCTCTGGTGGAAGACGATTACCATAATTTCGAGGCGCTGAACTTCCCGCCTTTCCACCCGGCGCGCGACATGCAGGATACGTTCTATGTGGGCGCTAAGGATCAATCCGGCAAGGACATGCTGCTGCGCACCCATACCTCCCCGGTGCAGATACGCTCAATGGAGAAACAATACCCGCCGTTGCGTGTTTTCCACACCGGCCGCGTGTTCCGCTCCGAGGCGGTGGATGCCAGCCACTCTTTCACTTTTCACCAGATAGAAGGCCTTTATGTGGATAAGGGCGTCAGCATGGCGGATTTAAAGTGGACGGTGGACGCTTTTATAAAGGACATGTTCGGTTCCGCCGTGAAGACCAGGTTCCGGCCTTCCTATTTCCCGTTCGTGGAGCCCGGCGCCGAGGTTGACATGTCCTGCGTTTTCTGCAAGGGCACAACGGAGCGCTGTCTGGTCTGCAAGGGCTCCGGCTGGCTGGAAGTGCTGGGCGCTGGCGTGGTGCACCCGAACGTGCTGAAGGCCTGCAGGTACGACCCCATAAAGTGGAGTGGGTTCGCCTTCGGCGCGGGTATAGAGCGCTTTGCCATGCTTCTTTACGGTATAAGCGACATGCGCATGCTCTATGAGAATGATTTGCGTATATTAAAACAGGTGCAATGATGGCCGTCTGACAGGCGGCGCAGACAAGCATGAAAATAATTTATTCCTGGCTTTCCGACTTCATTGAAAACCCTCCCCCGCCGGAAGACCTGGCGGCCAGGCTGACTCGCATAGGCCTGAAGCCAGAGGAGATAAAGAAGACGGGCGCCTCTTTCAGCGGCGTCTGCGTGGGCCGGATACTGAAGATAGACAAACATCCCAACGCCGATAAGCTGGCGCTGGTTGACGTGAGCGATGGCGCGGGAACCATGCGCGTGGTCTGCGGCGCGAAGAACATCGCCGTGGACCAGAAGGTCCTTTTCGCCAGGGTGGGAGCTAAACTCCCCGGGGGGGAGTTGAAGAAGGCCAGGATACGCGGCGTGGAATCGGAGGGTATGATCTGCTCCGCCGCCGAACTTGGCCTTGATGGCCGCGATACCGGCATACTTGCGCTCCCCGATGCCACAGCCGTCGGCGTGGACGCGGTCACGTTTTTCCCCAAGGCTGATTATACGCTTGAAGTTGAAATGCTCCCGAACCAGTCGCATTGCCTGTCGCATTACGCGCTGGCCCGTGAACTTTGCGTTTTTTACGGGTTCAAACTGAAAGAAGCCGCTGTGTTCGGCGGCGAGGCCTCCGGTAATGTGGCGCCGGTTCACATAAACGTGCCGGAACTGTGTTCCCGTTATGGCGCCATAGTTATAAAAGGCGTACGCGGCGCTAAAACGCCGGCCTGGATGGCGGACCGTCTGCGCGCCATGGGCTCTAATCCCAAAGGAAATATCCTCACGGACGGCTCCAACTACGTGATGTACGAACTGGGCCAGCCCATGCACTGTTTTGACGTCTCAAAACTTTCCGGCCCGAAAATAATCGTGCGCCGCGCTCTGTCCGGCGAGATGCTGAAAACCCTGGACAACCAGGCCCTGAAGCTGGATGCCGGCATGCTGGTGATAGCGGATGCCTCAAAGCCCGTAGCTCTGGCCGGAGTGATGGGCGGTTTCTATACGGCCGTTTCCGAAGAGACCGACGTTGTTTTGATTGAGTCCGCGCGCTTTCACCCGCCTACGGTGCGCCTGGCTTCCAAGACCACCGGAATTAAGAGCGAATCCTCCTACCGTTTTGAGAGAGGCACCGACCCGGAATTGACTATGAAAGCGGCCCGCCGCCTTGCGGGACTTATACTTGAGGCCGCGCCCGGCGCAAAGGTGGAGCAGATTACCGACAATTACCCGGTGAAGTACGAGCGGCCCGTGGTGGAGATCGCCCCATCGCGGGTGAACGCCATTCTCGGCACCGGCATAGCCGACGGCGAAATTTATGCCTGCCTAAAGGCCTTTCAGACCGACCTGAAGGACGCCAAACCCTGGAAGTTCTCCGTGCCGTCCTACCGGCAGGATATTGAATCTGTCTGGGACGTTTCGGAAGAGATCGCCCGCTATGTAGGATACGACATAATTCCGTCCGTGTCGCATATGCCCATGCTGCCCTCCGGAGTTACGCCGCAGTGGGCCGTGGGGCTGGAGATGAAGAACACGCTGGCCGGCCTGGGTTTCAGCGAGGTTTATACCTACGATTTTATTTCAGTAAAGGAGATGAAGGCCTGCTCCCTGTACGCTGATATGGCGCTGGAGGTTAAGAATCCGCTGTCTTCTGATTACCAGTTCATGCGCCAGACTTTGCTGACGGGGCTGCTGAAGACGCTGCGCTACAATCTTAACCGGGGCCGCGAGTCGGTGATGATATTTGAGTCCGGCACGGTCTATGCCAGGAAGGACGGCGGAAAGACCGAAGAGGTTCACTGCGCGGGGCTGATGTCCGGGGATTTTCCTGAGGGCGGCTTCTGGCAGGGCGGGCAGGGCGCCGCTGATTTCTATCATCTGAAAGGGATGATGAGCCGGATTTTTGCGGGGAAGGGCGGTTTCCGTTTTGAGAAGCCTAAAACGGCGCCGGGTTATTTCCAGCCGGGATTCTGTCTTGAGATGAAGCTGGGGGGGAACTCTGCGGGGCATGCGGGCAAACTTAGCCCGGCGGTGGCGGCGGCTTTTGATTTTAAGGATGATAATATTTTCTTCTTTGAGATTCCTCTGACCTGTATGGCGGCGGCGTGGAAGCCGGAGTTCTGGCAGAAGATTTCTAGGATAAAGCCGGTGTCGGTTTTTCCGCAGAACTGGCGCGATTTGTCTGTTGTGCTTGAGGAAAAATACGAGTGGGTTGAGCTGGAGCGTTCTTTCTCCGGCGTACGGGACTTGGCTTCGGCGCGGCTTATAGACGTTTACAAAGGAAAAAATATTCCTGCAGGGTTCCGCAGTCTTACCATCCGATTTACTTTTTCTTCTATGACAGGTACGCTTAGCGACGCGGATGTGGGCGCCCGCATGACTGCCATCCTGGATAAGCTGGCCAAACATTTCAACGCCAGACTCCGCAGTCAACCTTAAAGTATAATAGGGAGAAAGGTAACTACTGAGGTAGACAGAATTCAGGAGTCAGAATTCAGAATTCAGAATAGCCTGCGAATAAGCCTCCAACATCTTCATTCTGACTCCTGAATTCTGAATTCTGTCTACCTGAGTAGTTACGGAGAAAGATAAAAATATGAAAAAAATAGAGCAGAAAGAGGACTTGACGGAAAAGGCGCTGAAGGCCAGGGAGTTGGTGGGTTACGAGAAGGGCGCGGTGGTCAGCCGCACCATAATCGAAAAAAAGACAGGTACTGTCACGATCTTCTCTTTTGATAAGGGCCAGGGTTTGAGCGAGCACACCGCCCCTTTTGACGCCATGGTGGAGATACTGGACGGCGAGGCTGAGATAACCATCTCAGGCAAGCCTAACAAAGTGAAAGCGGGGGAATTTATAATAATGCCCGCCAATAAACCCCATGCGCTAAAAGCCGTGAAAAAATTCAAGATGGCGCTGGTAATGATAAAGTCCTGAAAAGCCGTCTCTGTTTTCCGCGGGAATTTAAGCTTAACAGGTAACTACTTAGGTAGATAGAATCCAGAATTCAGAATTATGGATTAACAACCAATGGCTATGTCACAGGCTATGATTTTGCCACGGGGATACCGACTTCTGTAGGCGTTTCACCTGTTGCCGCCTATGGCGACTGGGCATATAACGGTGGAAGTGCTACCAGGGCGGCGCGCCGTGGCGGCGACTGGGGCAGTGGCGACCGCGCGGGGGTGTTCGCCTTCTACGCGATCGAAGACCCGTCGACCGTGGGCGACTACCTGGCCTTCCGTTGCGGTATGCGTCGTTGAAATCTGAAAATCTGTAATCTTGCGGGTGCAGTTGCTGTTTAGTTGTCCGAGGAAGTCTGGCGGAAATAAAAATTCGTGAAAAATATGGACAAGTTAGCTAAAAAATCGGCTCATGGCGAGTTACTATGGGTTGTCTCCCCTGTTCCCTTCCTCCCCCCTT
>CAZYFL010000133.1:0-6668 GCA_964646805.1 uncultured Elusimicrobiaceae bacterium
ATGCGCGTACATATGAAGCCGGGGGCCACCGCGTTCACCAACACCTGGCGCGGCGCGAATTCCCGCGCCAGCGACTTAGTGAGCCCTATCAGGCCGGCCTTTGAAGCTGAATAGTTTGCCTGGCCCGCCTGTCCGCTCTGCCCCGCCACGGAGGAAATGTTTATTATGCGGCCGGCCCGCGCCTTCAGCATAAACCTGGAAACAGACTTGGACATGAGAAAGGCGCCCTTCAGGTTGACGCTTATTACCGCGTCAAAATCGGCTTCTTTCATGCGCAACACCAGGTTGTCTTTTGTGATGCCGGCGTTGTTGACAAGTATGTCCACTTTCCCGAAGGCTTTTAGAGTTTCTTCCACGGTTCTTTCGCAGTCAGTCTCTTTTGAAACGTCCAGCGCCAGACCTATGGTTCTCGCCCCGGTTTTTGATGCTATCTCCGCGGCGGCCGCGGCGGAATTCTGCTGCGACAAATCCGCGACAGCCACCAAAGCGCCCTCAGCAGCGAAAGCCGCGGCTATCTCAAAACCTATGCCGCGAGCGGAACCGGTTATAAGGGCGATCTTTCCCTCAAGGCGCTTCATTCCGCCGCCTTTGCGGCCGAAATCCTGTCCTCGGCGGCTGAAATCCTGTCCTTTACCTGCGCCATCTGTTTCTTTATGTGCGTAACCATGCCGGAAGCAGCCAGGTCCCCGCTGACGCGCACGGCGTTGAAAATGGCGTTGGCCGTTACGCGGCCGTGGCAGACCAGTACCACTCCGTTTACGCCCAGCAGGGGCGCGCCGCCGTAAATGTCCACGTTCATCTTAATCTTCATCTCGGCAAAAACTTTGCGCATCAGCATAGCGCCTATCTTGTAGGCGAACTTGCGCATTATCTGCTCTTTGAGCATTTTGAAAATTACTTTGGCCGCTCCCTCGTAAAGCTTAAGCGCTACGTTGCCGTTGAAACCGTCGGTTACCACTACGTCGGTGAGGCCCTCCGGTATATCGCGGCCCTCAACCGGGCCGTGGAAATTTAAACCCATATTCCTGATCAGCGGCAGGGTTTCCTGCACCAGGGCGTTGCCCTTGGTTTCTTCTTCGCCTACGGAGAGCAGACCCACGGAGGGATTTTCAATCTTAAAGAGAGATCTCATGTAGATTGATCCCATCACCGCGAACTGCGCCAGGTGCCAGGGCTTGCAGTCCATGTTGGCCCCGGCGTCCAGAAGTAAGGTTGTGCCCCCGAATGTGGGCAGCGGAGCGGCTATGGCCGGACGTATAACGCCGGGTATTCGCTTTAGTTTAAGCAGGGCGGCCACCATTATGGCGCCGGAATTTCCGGCTGAAATGAAGGCATCAGCCTTGCCATCATGTACAAGCCCTGCCCCCACCATAAGCGAAGAGTTCGGCTTTGAGCGGCACTCACCCACGGGGTCGCCGCTCATCTCCACTACCTGCGAGGCATGAACTATGGTTATCCTGGCGGGATCTTCAGCGCCGAGGCGGCGCAATTCTTCCCGTATTTCGGGATCCCTGCCTACGAGTATAACCTCATGGCCCAGTTTTTTGGCGGCCGCCAAAGCCCCTTCAATGTTTGGTTTAAGGCCTAAATCTCCGCCGTGAGCGTCAAGCGCTATTCGCATATTTGCTGTTATTTCTGTTCCTTCCCTTCTTCGTTTTTGGCGGCCTTCGGGGCCACTTCGAGTTTTCCGTTGTAGAAGCCGCAGGAAGGGCAGACGCGGTGGGGCAGGCGGAGGGCTCCGCACTGGGCGCAGGCCGAGAGGGATTTAACCTCCAGTTTCCAGTTCTGCGACCGGCGTTTATCCCTGCGCGCCGGGGTATGTTTGCGTTTAGGATTGGGCATAGTAACACCTCGTTTTAGATATCCTTCTTTCCGGGTTTATCCCGCTTTTCCAACTTCAATTCTTTCAGCGCCCCGAAGCGAGGCCCTGAAAGGGGTGGTGCGCCCGCCCGGCCGGGTTTGCAGGCGCAGATCTGCCTGTTGCGGTTTATTCCGCAGACAAGGCAACGCCCCTTGCAGTTTTCAGAACACAAAACCTTCATAGGCGCGAGCAGGCCGATTGTTTCTCTTATTGTTTCGCGCGTATCTATACATTCTACCGTATCAGGGTATACTTCGTCAAAAGAGTCTCCGAAAGATCGGACCAGCAGCCCGGTGCAGCGGGAACATTCCATTTCCAGTTCGGCGCTTGCCCGCCCTTCAAGGAATATTGAATCCGTTCCGATGGAAAAATACAGTTCCAGGTTGATTTTTTTCAGCGCGCCCGGGCGGTCAAAGAGATCCGCGTAGCCGGCCGGGGCCGGCTCCAGCTTAACATTCAGGCCGCCTTCGGCCTCTATGTCAATGTACCTGAAAACCAGGGGATTGTTTTCCTGCATAAATATAATGGGAATTAATCCTTACAGCCTTCCCCGACCATCTCCGCCACGGTGTACGGCGGCTTGCGGTTGGCGCTGTGGTAGGTGCGTATCAGGACTTCGGTCATCAGACCCATGAAGGCGAACTGCACCGCCACAAGGGCGAAGAAGATGGCCACCAGGAAAAGAGGCTGGTCCTTGACGAAGATGCCGCTGAAGAACTTGTTATAAAGCGTCCAGGCCGCCATCAGGCCCGACGCCGTCAGCAACGCCAGACTCAGGCCGCCGAACAGGTAGATCGGTTTGGTGATGAAATCCCCCATGAACTTCACCGTGAAGAGATCCAGCACAACCTTAAAAGTGCGCGTTATGCCGTACTTGGACTTCCCCGCAACGCGGGGCCTGTGGTTCACTTCCAACTCCGTTATTGAGGCGCCCGCGTAGCCGAGTATGGCGGGCAGGAAACGGTGCATTTCGCCGTAAAGGTCAACCGCCTTCAGCAGGGAAGCCCGGTAAATCTTAAGAGTGCAGCCGAAGTCGTGAAGCTTAACCCCTGTGACCGCTGAGATAATGAAGTTGGCCGCGCGCGAAGGAAGTATGCGGGGAAAAAACGCCTCGCGCCTGTTCCTGCGCCAGCCGCTTACCACATCCGTTCCGGACGCGGCGGCGGCGAAAAGGCGGGGGATATCCTCCGGGTCGTTTTGCCCGTCGGCATCCAGCGTAACTATCCATTCGCCGCGCGCGGCCGCTATGCCGGCGGCCAGCGCCGCTGTCTGGCCATAATTCTTTGAAAGGCGCAAAACCATCTGCCCGGGTTCAACGGCAAATTTGCGGAGTTCCCCGAAAGAGCCGTCGGAGCTCCCGTCGTCAATCCAGATTATTTCATGCGGGATATTCATTCCGGCAAGAGCAGTGGAAAGCTCCTCTTTGAGTCCCTGAAGGTTTTCCTGCTCGTTGAAGACAGGGATTACGGCGGAAATTACAGGCATCGTTTTTTTAAAATCCTTTTTTTGCAAGGAGTTCTTCATACAGCGCTTCCTGCTGCCGCACCATGAAGTCTATGTCAAATTCCCGCAGGTCGGAAGCGGCGGCCCCGGCCGCGAGTTTCACGCGCAGCGCCGCATCCCCGAACAGGCTGGAAAGCGCCGCGCAGAAAGCGTCCAGATTTCCCTGCTCAACGCAGATGCCGTTCACGCCGTCTTTCAGTATGTCCCTGACGCCGTCGGTGCGGTAGCATACCGCAGGCAGGCCGGTTTTAAGGGCTTCAACCAGGCTGCGCGGCAGGCCTTCCCAGAGGGAGGTAAGAACAAAGATATCCGAAGCGGCCAGCAGTGCGGCGGAGTCCTCCCGCCAGCCGGTGAAAAGACAGGTTTTTTCAAGCCCGCGGTCACGGGTAGCCGCGCGCAGCCTTTCAAGCTCTTCCCCGCCGCCCGCAAAAACAAAACGGGCCGACGGATGGCGCGCGGAGAGGCGCGCCGCCGCCTCAAGAAAATGCCAGGGGTTTTTCTGCGGTTTGGCGTTCCCGATGCTAAGCGCTATGATATCGCCCGCAGACAGGCCGAGCTCCGCCCTCTTGGCCGCGCGGTCGATCACAGCCGGATAACCGGCGAGCTTCACCCCGCTGCGTATAAGACGGTGCTTTTCAGGGGAGCCTATGCCGGCCGCGCGCGCGGTTTCCATGTTGGCCTTTGAAACAAAAACCAGCGCGTCGGTGAAACGGGCGCAGAATTTCTCAAGCAGCATAAAGAGAGCGCGCTTAAGGAAGTTCTGCCACGGGTGGAAGCCGAAGCCGTGAAAGGTGTGTACCACCACAGGGACCCCTGCGGCTGCGGCGGCCAGGCGGCCGAGTATGCCGGCCTTGGAAGAATGGGTATGCGCCACTCCGGGCCCCAGCTTGCGCAGGAGGGCGCGCAGCTCAAAAAATGCCGCCAGGTCTTTAACCGGGCTTATCTCGCGGACTAGGCGACGGGCTACGAGAAGCCTGCCGGGTTCGGTTCCGCTTTCAAGGATTCCACCTGGACCCGCGACGAGAAAAGCGTCAAAGCGCCGACGGTCTAGGGCGGAGGCCGTGTAGAGAGTGTTGGCCTGCGCGCCGCCGAAATCAAGACGGGTTATTATGTGCGCTACTTTGATCATTGCGGCCGCTTACCTTATATAAGGGGAAATAGTGCTTCAGGATGTCGCGGTATTTGGCCCCCCTGGCTTTGGCCAGCCCCCGCGCGCCCAGTACGCAGAGCCCGTCGCCTTCGCCTGTGCCGATCCCGCGCACTATAAAAAGTTTCGGGTATTTCCCGTTGAAGATAGGACGTATGCTGAAAAGACTTGAGCGCAACGCGCCGGCCCCGAGGGCGGCGGCTATCGGGCCTGCCCCCTCCACCACGGCGGAGCCGGCGGTGCCGTCCACTCTTATGGCTTTCAGCGCTCCGGCGGCGTCGCGCGCCAGCGGTATTATGGCCCGTATGTATCCTATTTTTCCGGAGCGGTTCATCCGGTTTTCTATCCAGCGGGGTTCCAGCAGCAGGGTCCAGTATACGTCGGAACTGACCGTTTTATCCTCGGACAGGCAGAGCAGGCCTTCAGGCGGGCCCTTAAGCGTATGCGCGTAAAAATTAAAAGGCGTCATGCCGGGCAGAGGCCTGCCGCCGTCGTTTATTCCGCTGTTCGTGAAGCCGCCGCAGGCGCGGTGGAAATCCGCCGGCGCCAGGCTTGCGCCAACCAACAGGGTTTCTCCCCGCGTTTCCGCGGCGGCCGCGGTTGAAGGCGCGCTTTCGGCCTGCAGCCCCGCGAAAGGCAGGCAGTGGGAGGAGTCGCAAAGGTTATACTCACGGCTTTCGTGTGAGATCAGGCCGGCTAGGCGGGAAAGGCGGGTGCGCACGGTTACTGCCAGCGCCTTCAGTTGTTCCGGGAGCCTTGAACCGCCGGCTGCCTGGGCCGCTACCGGACTGACCAGATTTTCAAGCGAGGTCTCGTTTATAAGCCAGAAACCCTTTTCGTGCACCAGCGCCAGCAGTTCGCCGGAAACTTCCTTATCCCCGCGATTTACGCCGTAGACTCCGGCAAGGTCCGGGTTCTTTATAAGTATGACCCCGCCGGGAGTCTTGGGAACTATTCGTACGCTGTTGGCGGTTGTGTGGACAGTAGAGCCCATACTGTCCCTGATTTCATAAATCCGGTTCATTTCGTCGTAAGAGACTGTCCACTGCATGCCGCTCCTGCCGGAGGAAATATTGCCGAGGCGCGTGTCCACCAGGTTAAAATCCGCGGCGGCTATGAAGCTGAAGCTTTTAACCAGCGAGGGAACGCCGCCTTTGCCCGCGTAAAGTCCCACCCTGGCTTTCGGGCCCCGGTCAACCGGCAGCGGGTCCTTGTGTACCGGCCATGCCATGCGGATCCAATAAAGCATGTTGTCCAGTTTCCCCTTCGCGTATTTGCGCAGTTTTTTTTCTTTTTCAATAAAAAATTTTTCTTCCGGGTCCATGTCCGCCAGTGTGTAATAGGTCTGCCAGGCCGGCACGTAAAAATTCGCCTTCTCGTAGAGGCGCGCCAGGTCCAGCTCCGCCTGTATATTACGCGGGTCGTAGGTGAGCGCCTCTTTAATGAAGTTCACCGCATGGGGGCGCTTTTTAAGGCGCTCAAGGTTTGCGCTGATAAGCTGGGCCGACGGGGAAAGCAGGTATGGATAGCGGGTGTAAACCGAGCGGAGGTCCTCTATGGCGGCGCCCGGGCCGCCCAACTCCGCCTCGGCGATGGCCATGGCGAAACGCGCCTGGCCGGAGAGGTCCTGATCGGCGGTGAGCGTGAGGGCTTTCCCGAAAGCCGCCCGCGCGTCCTGGTATTTTTCCAGGCTGAGCAGGTTCCAGCCTTTTTCAAAGTGTATATAGAAATCCTCGGGGCTGAGTATTTCCCCCTTCATAAGGTAGGCCAGGGCTTCTCCGTTTTTTCCGGCCTCGGCGAACAGCACGGCAAGGTCGCGCAGCGCGGCGGCGTTCAGCGCCTGATCGGAGGAGCGGTATATAACATATTTAAGGGCTCCGGCCGCATCCTCGGGCCTGCCGTCCAGCCACTGGATTGAAGCGTCCGAATATATTTTAGCGAGGTCTTCTTCAGCTTTGGCCGGGCACGGGGCGGACAGAAGCGCCAGGCACAGCAACGAGGTTTTTGCCTGCATCATAAAGACAAATTTAGCAATTATATTGGCAGGGAGGGAAGCGGATTTAGTAAGGAAAATATTTTGTATAATAAAAAATGACGGGCCATTAGCTCAACGGTAGAGCAGGCGCCTCTTAAGCGCAAGGTTACAGGTTCGAATCC
>CAZYFL010000134.1:0-6563 GCA_964646805.1 uncultured Elusimicrobiaceae bacterium
CCGAAAATGTTATTGGGATTTTTCAACCGTTCATCATCCATGGCAAAGCCTTTGATAATATACTCTTTGAGCACCTGTGTTGCCCAGACACGGAAATGCGTCGCCTGCCTAGAATTTACCCGGTAACCTACGGAAATAATGGCATCTAGATTATAGAATTCCACATTCCTCGAAATCTGCCGTTGCCCTTCCATTTGAACTTGTGCAATTTTTGCACAAGTTGAGTTTTTGTCCAATTCCCCTTCCTGGTAAATATTTTGAAGATGTTTGGTTACTACGCTTCGCTCAACGCCAAAAAGCACAGCAATTTTTGCCTGCGTGAGCCATAAATTTTCATCGTGCAAAAATATCTCTACTTTCACTTTGCCACTTGGCGCAGTGTAGAGCAGAAAATCCGTAAATGTGTTCTGTTTTGCGATCTGTTTATTTTTTTTCATAATTTTACACTTCACTTCACGGTCAGATATAACCGCCGACTGAATTATCCTGCATTTAAGCGTTTAAGCAGCGTCCCTCCTGTTATCCGGCAGGCATCGTCCAAATCTTGGCGTGTTCTTTCTGCAGTTTGCGGCGAAAGAGTTTTCTTACTACATGCCTCCAAAAAGGCTAAATATTCCTTGCGATGTAATTCGGACTTGTTGGCCGCAATACGGCACGGCCAAATGCATTGTATCCCACCCCAAAGCAATCCTCGGTTCTTCGAATTGTCTAAAATATACCTGGCAAGTTTCGCGGCAAAGTCTATCCATTTAGGGTTAGTTCCCCCTTGGTAAGCTAGTGCTGCAGTTTGCGGCTGAATCCCTAGCATATTGAGGTGGTTATGGCTTTCCTCAAGAAGCTCGGCGGCTCGAACCACATCAGCGCATATAAGAACTTCTTGCGCCCTTACTATACTCTCTTCTTCAGGGCCAGTAAATTTCCTTCCCAAAAGACCATGTAAAAGCGCGTATTTTTCAGGAAGTGTCTTAGTAAATTTTATATCAAGGCGCGCTTGCGCATCTCGGATGGGAGGCATTCCTCGTTCATCTTTTTCATTAAACACGTCCAAAAGATCAGTTAATACATATGTGAGTGAGTATGCGGCCTCAGCCTGCCCTCTGTCTATAAACTGGTGAGCAAGCACTTCAAGTTCTTTCAATGCTTCTTCACCGACCTTTTCCCATTCAGGTGGTTGATATATGGGCAGCTGGCTACGCAATAGGTGAGTCGCTTCTGATATCAGTCGATCGCCGAACTCACCACGAATACATTGAACCACAATTTTTATTACCGCCAACTTAAGTTTTTCAAGTTCCGGTGCATAATTCAATGGCCCATGCTGTATAGTGAACATATGGCCCTTTGAAAATGTCTGCTCCCATTCTTTTTCCAGCAGTTGTTTAAGAATCTCTAAGGGTGTGTGGTTCCATTCACAAGATTCCTTAAATCCCAGTTCCAACCACTTTTGTATATGTGACAGCATGGTTCCATACTGTGCCATCCGGCGGCCGGGGCGAAATTCGGTAAGGGATTCCAGATGGCGATGGGCATGAGAGGGACAGGCATTAAGCGCCTTGTCATCATACTTGCCAAAATCCCAGAGATAATCGATACATTCTTCAAACAGAGGCTGGTCATCTCTAGCGACTTGTGCCAAAGCATAAGCAATCTGTGATGCCGCTTCTATTTCCTCTTTTTTTGAAGCATCCAGGTTTTTCAAATTTGCTACATGACGTTTATAAGTCTGCCGTAAAAGTTTTAGACCCAAATCACTCTGGAAATATGCAGCATCAGCCAGCAACTTAAGGAGCCCGATTCGCTCACTAATATCGGCACTATTGCTAAAGGAAACTTCTATGGCGGCCCAGACATCAGCAAACGGAGAGGGTTGCGCCGTAGCTGATGACTTACCAATTACCCATTCCGCTCTGGCTATATTCTCCAGGATGGATTTGGCACTTTCTTTGACCTTCAGAATGAGCGGGAGGATAAGATCCGAGTCCGGCTTTTTTGCCCAGTATTCGGCAAGGATAAAGTCTTGGACAATACGGTTATGCAACTTATATTTACGGCCAGCAGAATATGCAAGGTATTTTTTCTTGAGTTCATTAAGCAAGTTGCATAAATCCCCAGATTGTTGCAGGGTTTCAAATGCCCCCTTTAGGATTGGGTCGTCATGGGCCGCGCCGCCCGTCAGGGCCAACGCCTTGAGAGCAGCGAGCAGTGGTTCCTTGCCTGGGTTGCGCACATCACCAAGGATATAGTCCCGGAAGTGGCTTTGCATATCTGCTGCGTTACCAATGGTGTTCAAATCGTATCCGTGATGGAAGTATAGGTCTACATACAGAGGGACACCATTTGTAATTCGATGAATTGCCAAGATGTTTGGTTCACTCAGTAGCAGGTTGTTGACACTGGCATATTCCTTAAGATCTTCGGGGGCAAGCTTCGTCAGATTAATGGACGGAAATAGTTCCGGCACAACAAATGGATGACAACGCCTAAATATCTCATTTTCCTCGCCTTCCTGACAAATGAGGATTACTCGCATTCTAGGGAAATGCGCCGAGTTGGCAAGAATCTTTATCAGATTTGGAAGATCTTCTCTCTCGTCAGCATCATCAACAACCACAACAATCGGACGCGCGGACTTTGGGTCAGGTGTTATTTGTCGAATTGACTCAATATCCATTGATTCCCCAGAGCGTATAACGTGAACATCTGGGTGACCAATTTGTGCCGAATCAAGCATCGTCCGGAGGATGTGATAAGTGAATATAGTTTTACCATGTGCAGGCAGGCCTGAAAGAACCACTCCCCCTTTATCTTTCGATAGCAGTATATCAACAATCTCCTGCCGTAGCTTTATGCGCCCAATTGGGGGTGGCAGTTTATCTGGATTAGGTTTGGCTTTAGAAATCCGCGCGTGCATGTGAGCAAGAAATACTTCCCACTCACTAAAAGAGGAGAACTCTGTAGGAGTCCACCGAAATGTTTCTACTGCTCTGCAAATTTCCTGAACTATCGTTATTTGATCTGCGAAATTACTCTTAATGTAAGTAAAATCCTGTTTATTTTTTTGTGCAACCTGTTCAACTTTTTGGACCAACGTGACAAGCCTTACCTCTCTTCGGGAATCATCCTTGTCAATGAAGCAAAAAAGCGGAAGACGCCGCCGAATGACTTCCTCCACCTCCAATTCAGTAATTGATTTATTGTCAAACTCGGGCCGAGATGTCCCGTATTTATTACCGAGAAGAAGGATAACCGCTTGGCACTGGGATAATTCTTTTAGAGAGAGACGACCAGGTTCCAATGGTTGGGGATCAAAGGGCATTAACAGCACCTTGTGACCACTGGCTTCCAGTTTGGTCCTAACTGCGGTTGCCACCTGACTCATCTCAGATGTGCCGCTAATAAACACTTTTCTAAATTCACTCATTTTTTTATTACTGATAATACGGCGAAGGCACTGTCGGATAGACGCGATAGACGTGCTGGAACACGGCGGCGGTCTTTTGCTCTATGTCGGCCTCGTTATAAACTGGCGCGGGCAGGCCGGAGTCATCGCTGTAAAGAAAATTGTGTATTGCTATACGGACTGAGTCGCGGGTGGTTTCTTTTTCCTGCCAGTGGTCTATGCGCAGTTTTTCAGCTTTCAAGGTCTCCAACAGCGACACCGCCACTTTTTTTATCCGCTTGATGTCCGACGCAGACAGGTCCGGCTTCTTCAGGAGGTCAAAAATCGCCAGGCTTTCTTCGTCCAGTTCCTCCCTGATACAGCGCGCCTCCTCCTCATCTAACTGTTGTACGAACTTAAGCAAGACCTCGAAAGTCTGCTCTATGGTGACGCGGTCCTTTTCGCGGTTATACTCTGCCAGGATGCGTTCATAGTCCTGCTGCAGGTCCATGCGCAGAGGATTGCGAGCCAGCATCTTCTGCAAACGTAACGCTATGGCCTCCTTGAGCCCCTGCACCGTGGTCCGTTTTGCCGGAGAGCGTTCAAATTCCTGGCGCAGACGGTCAAAGTTGATGGCGGCAATATTGAAGATTTTCCTCTCACCGCTTACACTAGCGCCATGTGTGGTTATTACTTCGTCAACTATGGCGTGAAGCTGGCGTATTATATCGGTGATGTCCGCCTCGTCACGATCTTTCTGCAGGCTCCGGTAGATTATATTGATGGCGTCGTAGTCCTTTCGGAAGTCGTTTATTCCGAAGATATTGATGCAGGCCTTGAATTTCTTGAAGACTTCCCGGCACATTATTTCAAACCGCTTTCGGACCTCATCATTCTCGTTGGCGGCCTCTTTGGCGGCAAGTATCGCCGCATTTCGGGCGAAAGAGGTCTTCTGGATAATGTCGTCCAGCGAGGCCCCGCGCTCTGACAGGAAGGCTCGGACAAAGGAAATGGCCTCTTTAAGCGAGGCCAACAGCTCCTCTTCCGGCTTGGCCGGATCGGCATCACTGCCGTCGCCACGCGAGGAATCCGCTGTGCCGGCGAAAACGGCAAGTGCCGCACGCAGGTTTTTGAGTATCCCGCAGTAATCCACTATAAGGCCGTTGTTCTTGCCCTCGTAAACGCGGTTTGCGCGGGCTATGGCCTGCATCAGGGTATGTGCCTTCAGCGGCTTGTCCAGATACAGCGTTCCCAGGCTGGGCACATCAAACCCGGTCAGCCACATTGCGCAGACGATAGCCACCCGGAACGGATGCTCTGGCTCCTTGAACGCGGAGTCGGCATCCATGCGCTGCTTGCCGGCAAATTCCGGCTTATTACGCAGTTTTTCGGGTATATCCAGCCCATTTTTCAGCAGCCGCCGGTGCTTGGTTATGTCCAGGTCCCATTTGCGGAACTTATCCACCTCGCCCTGCTCTTCACTGACGACCACGGCGAACTGGGTTTCTTTCAGCCACTCAAGCTGGCGCTGGCGTTCGGCAAGCTCCTGCTCATCGGATATCCGGGCCAGTCCGGACTCAAATTTGGCCGTATTCTCGCGCCAATACTGCGTAATCAGGTTATACATCCGCACGCAGGTGACCTTATCTATACAAATAAGCATGGCCTTGCCGGATTCCCAGGCCTTTGAGTAATGCTCCACAAAATCCCTGGCCACCTGCTCCAGCCGCTTCTGAGCGGTGATTATGTGGTAATCGCGCGATAGTTCGCGTTCCAGCCGCTGCTGCACGTCTATGTCGTCCGTTTCCAATTCTTCCAGCTTGGCGGCCACGCGCTCGTTCAAATCGTTGGTGGCTATGCCCAGCTTGTCGCCTCGCGCGTCGTAATAGAGCGGCACGGTAGCGTTATCGTCAACCGCGCGCTGGAAATCATAGGTGGAGACATAGTCGCCGAATACGCGCTTGGTTATCTCATCGTCCTTGAATAGCGGGGTGCCGGTAAAGCCGATATAGCTGGCATTGGGGAGGGCGTTGCGCATATTCAGCGACAGCCGCCCATACTGCGTGCGATGCGCCTCGTCAGTAATTACTATCACATCATCCCGCAGCGAATATCCGTGTTCTGGGGCCACGTCCTGGTTGAATTTCTGTATCAAAGTGAACACATACGCTTTGTGCTGGCCCAGCAGCGCCTTCAGATGGTCGCCGTCGGCCGCCCGGCAGGGATCGGTGTCATTATCCGCCAGCCCGCAGCCGGCGAAAGTCTTATATATCTGGGAATCAAGGTCATCCCGGTCGGTGCAGATAAGAAAAGTGAAGTTGCCGCCGAGCTTGCGGTGTATCTTGCGCGTAAAAAACACCATTGAATAGCTTTTACCCGAGCCCTGCGTATGCCAGAAGACCCCAAGCTTACCGGCACGAGCCTTGCGTTGTATTACGGCCTCAAAAGCGCGGTTTACTCCCAAGTGCTGGTGGTTCTTGGCGATGATCTTGGCCTGTTTGCCAGCCGAATCGTCAAAGGCGATGAAGTTTTCAAACAGGTCCATAAAATTGCGCTTATCGCAGACGCCTTTAAGCATGGTCTCCATGCCCACAACACCGGCGTCGCCTTCGGAGAGGCGTTTCCACTCGTGGAAGTGTTCAAATTTACCGGACACGGAGCCCAATTTGGCCTCGGTCCCGTTAGCCAGGACTATGAAGGCGTTATGGCTGAACAAATGCGGGATGGTGTCCTTGTAATCGGCCAGGTTCTTCTCATAGGCGGCCTTGACATCCTTGTGGATGTTCTTGCACTCGATAAAAAGCAGCGGGATTCCGTTTACAAAGCCGATGATGTCTGTGCGGCGGCGGTAGAGATCACCGCGCACCCAAAGCTCGCGCACACAGAGGAAATCATTCTTTTCCGGCTCATCAAAGTTAAAAACACGCAGGGTTTCGGTTTTATGTTCGCCGGCGGCGTTGCGGAACGGTACCTTAATGCCGGTTTTAAGGAGGTCGTATTTTTCCCGGTTATTGGTGAGGATGCTCTGGCTGAGGCCGGCTTCGGTTATCTGGCGCACCGCTGAAGCGTAAACATCGTCGGGCAGGCCGGGGTTGAACTCTTCCAGCTTTTTTCGCAGGGAGCGGGTTAAAACTACTTCTTTATCCGAAACCCGCCCCAGAAGACTGGCCGGACCGAAATCCTC
>CAZYFL010000135.1:0-6465 GCA_964646805.1 uncultured Elusimicrobiaceae bacterium
GAAGAAGCGCTTGAACTGGGCCTCGGTTATCTGGGCGGAGAGGCGGGCTATCTGCTTCTCGCGCAGATGTTTACCGTAGTCGGACATTTTGTTCGGGCGGCCGCCGGCGGAAAAGCGCTTCTCTTTTTCAGCTCTCTGCGCGCGGTCCACCAGGCAGTTGGTATGGCACTTCGTGCCTTTAAGGAACATCTTCTGTTTGATTTTTACGCATTTCTTGCAACTAGGTCCGGTATATCTCGACATAATCCTCCAATTTTAAGGCAGGTACAGGTAAAGGAAAGTTGTTGTTACACTCTGCGCGCCTTGGGCGGCCTGCAGCCGTTGTGCGGGATAGGGGTGATGTCCCTGATAGACACCACATGTATGCCGCTTTGGGCTATACCGCGTATGGCGGTCTCGCGCCCCGGGCCGGGGCCGCTCACAAAAACCATGGCCTGTCTCACGCCGTAATCGGCGGCCTTGGCCGATGCCTTGGCCGCGGTTATCTGCGCCGCGAAGGGAGTGCCCTTCTTGGTGCCGCGGAAACCGTTGCCGCCGGAAGTGGACCAGGCGATTACGTCGCCTTTCTCGTCGGTAAAGGTGATTATCGTATTATTGAATGAGCAGTTCACATACACACGGGCGAATGCCACGGTGCGGTAACGGCGCCTGGGTTGCGCTTTCTGGTCGGGTTTCCTGGCCCCTTCCTGGGACTGCTGGTTTTTATTTTCGTCTGCCATAGTCTTAAATCATCCTCCGTTTAGAGGTAAAGATGGAGGTAGAGTAAGAAGTTGCAGTTACTTTACCTATGCCTTTACTTATACCTGTGGTTCCTATGCCTTAGCGGTCGCTGCCGCCGCCTTGGCGGATGAGCCCACAGTCCGTCTCCTGCCGCGGCGGGTGCGGGCGTTAGTGCGGGTGCGCTGGCCGCGCGCAGGCAGATTCCTTCTGTGCCTGTAGCCGCGGTAGCTGTTTATTTCCACGTAGCGCTTCAGGTTGGCGGAAATCTCCCTGCGAAGCTCGCCCTCCACCTTATATTCCTTCGCGATGAAGGCGTTAAGCAGACCCACCTGGTCCTCGGTGAGATCTTTTACCCTGAGATCAGGGCTAATCTGGGCTTTGAGGCCTTCAAGTATTTTTTTTGCCACTGGCCGCCCTATGCCGAAAACATAAGCAAGGGCAATACTGATTTTTTTCTCTCTGGGTAAGTCCACACCCGCTATACGTGCCATAAGTTCTCCTTAAAATCAGGGCTGAAGTTATGAAGAGGCGGAGTTTTCTGATCTCTTCCTCTTGGGCGCTTCAGTTCTTCGGCGCTGAAAACTATCCCTGGCGCTGCTTGTGGCGGGGGTCGGCACAGATTACGCGCACCACGCCCTTCCGCCTTACTATCACGCATTTCACGCAAATTTTCTTAACGCTCGCTCTTACTTTCATTAGAAGCGCCTCCAGACCCTATGGCAACGCCTGCCTACCGATAGACAGGCGCCCATCAGACGGCCTTATTTTTCCCTGTAAACTATCCGGCCCTTGCTGAGATCGTACGGAGACAGTTCAAGTTTGACTTTATCACCGGGCAGTATCTTTATATGATGAATACGCATTTTGCCGGAAATAATGCCGAGTATCGTCTTACCCGGAGCGATTTCAACCTTGAAAGTGGCGTTCGGGAGGGACTCTTTTACTATGCCTTCGATTTCAATTTTTTCACTGTTTTCTGACATATTCATGTATTATACAATATATCGGCCTCAACCATCAGCCGGCCCGGTACACCCCATCAACTGCCGTTAAAATATCGCAGCCCTCTTCGGTCACCGCCACCGTATGTTCGTAATGGGCCGCCAGGCTGCCGTCCGCCGAAACCGCCGTCCAGCCGTCGTTCTTTATTACCACGTCGGCTTTGCCCAGGCAAAGCATTGGCTCGATGGCCAGCGTCATGCCGGCCTTCAGCGCCGGCCCCGAGCCGGGCTCCCCGAAATTCGGTATGGATGGCTCCTCGTGCAGATGCCTGCCTATGCCGTGGCCCGTGAACTCGCGCACCACCGACATGCCGTTCTCCAGTGCGTATTTTTCTACCGCGTGTGACACATCACCCAGCCTCGCCCCGGCCTTTACCTCTGAGAGCGCCATTCCCAGCGCCCGGCTGGTCACGTCCAACAACCGCCTCGCCGGGCCGGAGATCTCCCCGACCGCTACAGTAACGGCGGCATCGCCGTAAAAACCGTCGCAGACCGCGCCCATATCCAGGCTGACTATGTCTCCTTCCCGTATAACCCGCCTGGAACTCGGGATACCGTGCACTATCTCTTCGTTTATGGAAACGCAGAGCGCGGCGGGATAACCGCGGTAGCCGAGAAAAGCGGGGACAGCGCCCATTTCGCGCACATTCTTTTCCGCAAACTTGTCAAGTTCCGCCGTTGAAACCCCGGGTTTCACGCGGGACCTGAGTTGAAAAAGAACCTCCGCAACCACCCGGGAGGCCTTGCGCATGCTTTCAATTTCAGCTTGGGTTTTAATCTCTATCACATCTTATCGCTAAGGGCTCGTTAAAGAACAACTGACACTATTTGGAGGCTCGTCTTTGGCCGATTCCAGCGTTGCTCCTCACTTACAGACCACCGGTCTGCTCGTTCGTCGCGCCTCGGACTCGGCTCAAATCCAAGCCTCCAAATCGCGCCACTTATTCTTTAATGAGCCCTAAGCAGCGAGGCGATCTTTTCGGCCACTGCCTCCGGCGCAAGCCCGCCGTCGGCCTCATAAAAATTCCCGGATGAGCGGTAATAAGCCAGCAGCGGCTCCGTCTGGTCCTTATAAACCTGTATGCGCCGCGCAACAACTTCCGGTTTGTCGTCCTCGCGCAGCATCAGCGGCTTGCCGCAGGTATCGCAGCTGTTTTCCCTGGCCGGCGGGTTGGTTATGGCGTTGTAAATCCTGCCGCAGCCGGAGCAGGTGCGCCTCGCGCCCAGACGCCTGGCCACCTCTTCCTCAGCCACTTTAAAGAAAACCACAGCGTCTATAGACTGGCCGCGGGCACAGAACCAGTTGTCCAGCCCCTCGGCCTGATCTACGGTGCGCGGGAAACCGTCAAAAAGCAGGCCGCGCGTTTCTGCGGTCAGCCGCGCCTTGAGAACCTCAAGCACCAGCCTGTCAGGGACTAGGCGGCCGGCCGAAAGATATCCGGAGACTTCCAGGCCCAGGGGGGTTTTTCTGGAGAGTTCTCCCCGGAAAATATCCCCGGTGGAAACGTGGAACATGCCCAGCTTTTGAGAAAGAACTTTTGCCTGCGTTCCCTTCCCGGAACCAGGGGGCCCTAAGAGAATAATATTCATGGCCTGTCGACTAACAGTCTGCTAACCGGGAACTCCGGTCAGCCCCCTACGTTGAACCAGCGGCCTTTCACTCTGGAGTTCTTATAAAAACCCTCGTAGTTGCGCATAACCAGATGCGCCTCCGTCTGCGCTATGGTGTCAAGCGCCACACCCACCACGATCAGCAGCGAAGTGCCGCCGAAATAAAACGGCACGTTGAACCTTGCCCTCAGGTAATCCGGCAGCACGGCTATCAGAGAAACAAACAGCGCGCCGCCGAGCGTTATCCTGTTAAGCACCCACTCTATATGCGCCGCGGTCGGCTCGCCCGGACGCATACCCGGGATGAAGCCGCCCCATTTCTTCATATTCTCAGCCAGATCTTTTGGATTGATGCTGACGGAGTTGTAGAAATAACAGAAGAAAATGATGAGCGCAACGTAGACCAGCTGGTAGAGAATGCTGGAGTGGCTCATCAGCGCCGTCAGCTTCTGCGCCCAGGGAGCGCCGGGGTTAAGAGAGCCTATGGTATAGGGCACGCTCAGCAGCGACACCGCGAAGATAACCGCAATAACGCCGGACTGGTCTACTTTGAGGGGCAGGAAAGTGGAGGCGCCGCCGTACATCTTGCGGCCCACCATGCGTTGCGCGTATTGCACAGGAATCTTACGCTGCGCGGTTTCTACCCAGATCACGAAACCGATAATAGCGAGCACCGCGGCCAGTATAAGTATGCCGGAAAGCAGGCTTATTTCGTCTATCTGTATGAGTTTTATCATGTTCATTACGGCCGCAGGCAACCCGACTACAATACCGGCGAAGATGATCAGCGAGATGCCGTTGCCTATGCCGCGCTCCGTTATCTGCTCTCCCAACCACATCACGAAGATGGTGCCGGTGACCAGCGTAATCACGGTCACGAAGTAGAACCCTAACGTCGGGTTGATAACGACGGAGGGGCCGCCGCCGGCCTGCATCCTGGTCATCGCGATCGTGAGGCCCAGCGACTGGAAGGCCGCCAGGAACAGCGTGAACAGGCGGGTAAACTGCACTATCTTCTTGCGGCCGCTTTCGCCTTCCTTCTGCAGGCGGTCGAGCATCGGGAAGATGTGCGCGCCCTGCACCAGGCTCATGATGATAGAGGCGTTGATGTAAGGCATCACGCCCATAGAGAAGATGGAGAAGTTGCTAAGCGCGCCGCCGGAGAAGATGTCCAGAAAACCCAGGATCGATCCCTTCTGGGCGGCGAAGATGGCCTGCAACGCCGCAGTGTTGATGCCGGGTATCGGGATAGTCGCACCAAGGCGGTAAACAGCCAACGCCCCGAGCACGAAGAATATCCGTTTCTTAAGGTCCTGAATCTTAAAAATGTCGGTTATCTGCTGCATTATTTTTTGTCCGTTCCGGCTTTCTTCCCAGCGGCGGCGCGAGCATCAACTTCCGCCTGTTTGGCGGCCTTTGCTCCGACGAGCAGAATGGTCTTGCCGCCGGCCCTGGTTATTTTCCCGGCCGCGCCTTTGGAGAATGAGTGGGCGGTGACGTTCAAGGCCTTCGTGACTTCCCCGTTGCCGAGCACCTTCACCAGCGTGTCGTGCTTGATCAGCCTGTACCTGAGCATGTCCGCCGGAGTAACGGTTGCGCCCGCAGAGAAATTCTTTTCAAGCGAGGAGATGTTTACGCATTCGTATTCCTGGCGGAATCGGGCCTGGCTGAAGCCGCTCTTGGGAATGCGGCGGAGCAGCGGCGTCTGGCCGCCTTCAAAGCCGTTGCGCTTGACGCCGCCAGAGGTGGAGTGCTGACCCTTCTGTCCGCGGGTAGAGGTCTGACCGTGTCCGGAACCCTGGCCGGTGCCGAGACGCTTGCGCTTATGCGTGGAGCCCTGTTTGGGCTTGAGATTGTTCAGTCCGATCATAGTTTTTCTCCTTTAGCTTACGTCCATTATTCGCTCCTGACCACGCCGCGGATCTTCATCACTTCCTCTTTGCTCTTAAGGTTCTTAAGGGCATCCATGGTAGCGTAAACCGTGTTAAACGCGTTGCGCGTGCCGAGGTTCTTGGTGAGGATATTTTTAACCCCGCCGGCCTCAAGCACGGCGCGTACGCCGCCGCCGGCTATCAGGCCGGTGCCGTTCACAGCGGGCTTCATCCACACCTTGCCAGCGCCGAACCTGCCTTCAATTTCGTGCGGAATAGTGGTTCCGACCAGGGGGAACTGGAACATTTCCTTGCGGGCGCCGGCGGTGCCTTTCTGTATGGCGCCCTGCACCTCGTTGGATTTACCGAGGCCAACTCCGACCTTGCCGTTGTTGTCTCCCACCACAACAAGGGCGTTGAAGGAGAAGCGTTTGCCGCCCTTGACCACCTTTGTTACGCGGTTAATAACCACGGTCACTACCTTCTCTTCCCTGGTGTTGGGCAGGTCTAGCTCCATGGGTTCGCCGGGCGTCCTGCCCTGGGCGCTGAGTTCCTTGCTGGTCTTAAGTTGTTTCTGGTTTCTGAGCATTTTTTGGCTTCTCCCTTAGTAGGCGCTGAAAGCGCATCCGATTACGGCGATAACAAGTAACTACTCAGGTAGACAGTAGTCAGAATTCAGTAGTCAGGAGTAAGAAGTTGCAGATTATTCTGAATTCTGGCTTCTGGCTTCTGGATTCTGGCTACCTGAGCAGTTACGATAACAAATGAATGTTCTCAGTAGTTCCCGTCTTATCACCGTCATCTATATCTCTATACGCTGTGATCTCTTCCTTAGAATTTTAGGCCGGCTTCGCGCGCCGCGTCCGCCAAGGCCTTAATGCGGCCGTGGTAAATTCTGCCGCCGCGGTCAAAGCAGACTTCGGTGACACCCTTGTCTATGGCGCGCCTTGCCAAAAGAGCCCCCACCGCTTTGGCAGAATCTATATTCTTGCCGGACTTAAACTTACCCTTCATTTCCTTCTCCAGACTGCAGGCGGCCGCGAGGGTCGCGCCCTTTACATCGTCCACGACCTGGGCGTAGAGATACCTGGCGCCCCTATAAACGCTCAGTCTCGGTCTTTTTATACCATGGTCAAACAGCTTGTTCCTTGAGCGGATTTTGCGGAATTCATAGCGTTCTTGTTTGCTTATCATATCAACCTCTTTAATCGTAACTACTCAGGTAGACAGAATTCAGGAGCCAGAATTCAGAATGGTGGAGC